>CANREC010000076.1 GCA_947629535.1 uncultured Clostridia bacterium
GCGCGTCCGCGGGGCCGCTCCGCCCGTTTGCTGGGATCCTTCGCATTCGCTCAGGATGAACGTCCCCAAATCGCCCTCCCCCGTTGAAGGGGGAGGGGTAGGGGAGGGGGTTGCCCCTCAAACGAAGTCCTTATTCCAAAACGTTCGGCCGCCGCATGCAACGCATGCGGCGGCCGCCTAAAACTCATCATAATTCGCTCATTCTGTCAAGAAGATCTCCTCAAACGTCACCCCGAGGATCTTCTTCAGCAAAAGGATCTCATCGGGATAAAGATGCCGCTGTCCCACCTCGATCTTGGCGACCGCGCTCCGCGTGATGTCACACCCGTTTACCTGCATCTTCGCCGCCAAAAGCTCTTGCGTCAGCCCCGCCCGCTCCCGCAGCATGCGGATGTTCTTTCCGATCCTGTTCTCCGTTTCCCGATCCATATCGCTTTTTACTCAAAATCTCTTGACTTTATTATAATCTTGTGATACCATTATTTTGCACCTATATAAGTGCAAAATAATTTTTCGTGGAAAACAAATACTATGCGAAAGTGACGTTCCGTGTTCCCATTTCCATCAAAATATTGGAAAATTTCCCCCAAAAGATGACCTTTTCCCCCAAAAAGTCGGCAATTTATGGCATGAATATACATTTACAGTATAAATGAAACAATCGAGGGAAGTTTTGGTTAGTATAAGAATGGAAAAATTTGGGAACGCCCAAATTTTTGAAATTTGCTCCGCAAAGCGGGGCGGATGAGCGTGGGGGAGCGCGGAAAAGCGTGCTCTCATGCAAATAAATCGATCCCGCAGCCTCAAGGCGGCGGCAGAAAGGAGGACAGAATGGAAGGAAAATATCTGAAAAGGGGGCTCATGGCACTGCTTGCGCTGGCGTTCTGTGTGACGCTGACCTTCGGCGTCATGAACGCGTTTCCCGTCTTTGCGGACGAGGACGGCGTTCTCCCCGGCAACACCGCCACGTACACGTTTGAGAATGATCCAAGCAACCCGTGGCTCTACAATCGTGCGGCAAATACATGGGAGAGTGCCATTCAAGGGATCAACAATGGGGAAACTACACTCACGCTTACGGCAACTTCCGATGGGGACGTCGTTTTTGATTATCGCGTGAGCTCAGAAAAAAATAGTGATAAACTCACCATTAAGCACGAACAACAGGAGATTGTCAGCGGCGAAAATGGAGATAATAAAGAGTTTACCAACAAGACGATCACCGTGTCAAGCGGCGAAAAAATCACTTTTACTTATAAAAAAGATTCCAACACAGATAGCTATGATGACTGCGTATACATCAAGGGACTTCATATGCCTGATTTTCCCAATGTATCTGTCACTGTAGTGGCGGGGGAGAACGGCTCGCTCACTTACAAGGGGCAAGCGGGACAAAAACAGCTCCAGGAAGAAGTCGCTTTCGGCGATACACTTCCCGTTGAGGCGAAAGCCAATGATGGCTACATTTTTGCTTATTGGGCAGACGAAACAGGAAATGTTGTCAGTTATAGCTCGATTTTGGATATAACTCACATGCAGGACGGCTCATATAAAGCATTTTTCCATAAAATCGGCAGTGTCAATGTGAATATGACGCAGATTGGCGGACAGGATACTTGGAAATATGTCGAAGATCACTATGAAGCCGACATGGACGTGATCCTAAGCGGTCAAACGGGCACACTGACGTATGATTTTGCGGGTGACGGATACTATAGTTTTGATTATAGAAAATCCATAGCCACCAGTGAATTTATATACGTTTATTTGGACGGTGTACAAGTACATTCTGGTTATGGCTATAATCGAAATTATACGACTGTTGAAAAACTGCCTTGGGAGCATAAATTTCTTGCTTTGCCCGATGGCGGTTTCCACCGCCTTGAGTTTGTGTACGCCGATGCGGGAAGTACGGCCAGCCCCAACGAAGGGCACCTTGACGTCGTGCATGTGAAAGATGTCAAGACGCCCGTTCCCGAGGAAGGTTTGGATCTTGTTGAATATGAGCTTAAATTCAACGATGAGATCGGGGACGTATATGTGCTTCCGGCAGAATCGAGCCCTGATATACAGGAATTTCCGCAGAAGGGGACGAAACTTGTTTCGGGACAGCAAAATAAATTACCCGTTGGACTTACGGTCTTTTTCGGGATCTTCCCTCATAAAGAATGCACTTCATCGATCGATCCGACGCAAACGACGAGCGTCGTATTCGTTGGAAGTTATCTGAAGGACGGCACAGAGCTCAGCCGATATGGTTTAGGCGTTTCTGCCGATAATGCTTTTTACATTAAGGCAGAGTTTACAGAGACGGGCATCACTGCGGCAAACGAAGAAAGTACTGACCGATATCTTGAATTCAAAATACAGGAAAAGGCCGTCGCGCCCAAAACCGTCTCCGTCAACTATAGGGCCGATGAGGATGTGCACGAAAAAGAGGATATCCCCAACGGAAAGGAGTATACGGTCCCTTACGGGTCCGACAACCAGTTCACCGTAGCGATCAGCGATTATCCCGACGTCGACGAGGAGTTTACGATCACTGCAAACGGAGAGCCTGTAAGTACCGAATTGGTGAATGGTTTCTATGGGTTCACCCTCAACAAACTCATTGCCGATACCACGGTATCCATTCAAATTGAATACGGGGATTATTATGCAAGCGATGCCTTCCTCATTCAAATCAAGATGTCGCTTGAAGGAGATGTGCAGACCAATCTCAAGCCGTTGGGGAATGTCAAAATCGAAAATGACGAGAAAAAACCTTGGGTATTTAGTTCGACTTATTCCGACGGGGAGATGCTTGCGTATAAGGCCGGGAATTCCGGTTATGGAAACGGGAGTGGCAACTCAAGCTTGAAATTTACCGTGACGGGCGCAGGGACGCTCACTTTTGATTTCTATCATGCGGGATATGAAAATTATTCTATTGCCGGATATGATTTTAATAAAGCTCTTGGAGATGCCGCATACGGCGGGAAATTCGCTACAGGCAAGAACTTGGTCGTTGGGAAATGCGCATCTGGAAATAAGTATGTGGAATCGTCAATTGCGGACGGGAGTGTCGTAACATCTCTGTCGGATCCGCTCGGGAGCGGGTGGTTCCATGCGGCAATTCCCGTAAGCACTTCTACGGTCGGTAGTGAAGTGGGCGAAAAGACTGAGGTCGTCATCTACGTTGCTTATGGAAAATGGTTGGAATCCTCTTCCTACAAAAACGACGTCATGGCCATCCGCAACATCATGTACCTGCAGGGGGAGAGCGCCGTCAATTTCAAAGTCGTAGACGACAAAACGGACGCTCCCGCCAACGGCTCCATCGAGGCAAAAATCGCAGGCAAAGACGTTTCAAGCGGAGCCCAAGCGCAGATGGGCGACAAGCTCGTCCTGACGGCCAAGCCCCAAGGGGACAACACGTTCTACGCATGGCGGGATACAGAAACGCAGAAGATCCTCTCCTACGACAAGACCATCACCATCACGGTCGTGGACGAGGTCAACGTCGAGGCCTTGATCGCTCCGAAGTCCACCTATGCCGCGCGGATCGGCGGGACCTTCTATCCCACACTCGATGCGGCCTTCGAGGCGGCAAGCAAGGGCGAAAATAAGACGGTCATCATCGTCGACAATATCGATATTCAGGGCGACGTAACGGTCGATGCGGGCGTCTCGCTCGTCATTCCGTTCAACGGCGCGGGCGACTACTATGCCGAAGGCAACTCGGGGAATGCCACGAGCCGCGTCGCATGGGGCACAGCAGAACTGGAAACGAAGTATCTCTTCCGCAAGGTCACGCTCTCGGGGACGCTGAATATCAAAGGCAGTCTCTACGTCGGCGGCGTGCTTCACTACCCCGACCAGAGCGCACAGGCGCATACTTCGGGCGCCTATTCCGAATTTGTCGTAAACGGCGCCGTCACGGTCGAAAACGGCGGCGTGATGGACGTCTGCGGCAGGGTCACAGGGTCGGGCGGTATCACCGTGAAAGAGGGGGGAAAGATCTTCCAGCCCTTCCTCATTCTCGACTTTGCGGGCGGCACAAACACGTCGGGCCTTTACGGACAGGACCAAACGCCCTTCAACCGCTATTCCGTCATCAACGTGCAGTGCGCAAAGGGCCTCAAGATCGAATACAAGGGCGAACTTTGGGGGCATGCGAGCCTCTATGCCATAGGCGGCGTGAACTCCTTGGACGCGCCCATCATCTCCTATTCGGACGGGCAAGAGGAGAAACCGCGCGGCTTTATCACCCTGACCGATGGCGGCAGCGTGACGGCGATCTATCATGACGGAGAGGACGGAAAGAAGATCTCCAAGCCCCAGAACGCGGCTTCCAACAATACGATCGACATCGGCTACACCGAGCTCATCTTCGAGAGCACCAACGAGACGGGCGGAGCGATCGCGAACTCGCTGACCATGACGTACAGCATCGTGACCATTTCCACGGCGAATGTGGTCGGTTTCTCGATCCCTTATAACTATCAGATCACACTCAGATCGGGCAAATACGCGCTCGAAGGCAATTTCAAACTCATGCCGGGCTCGAGCCTCACCATTGAGGAGAACGCCACGCTCACCGTGAGATCGGGGCAGAATCTGCTCGTCTATGACGGCCTCATTCAATCGGGAATGAGCGGAAAGAGCTATCTCACGGCGGCGGCGCTCAAAGAGGCGGGCTACAACACCAACGGGACGCTCGTCGTCAACGGCACGTTTGAAGTGCAGTCGGGCAGCAGCGAGAAATATCCGTCCATGCTCCTCGGCGTCATCCAGACGACGAACACGAAGGGCACGGCAAAGATCGTCATCGGCGAATATGTGACGCTCAAAGGCAAGATCGTCGACGGCGGTTTGACGAACTATGACTGCAACTATGCGGAATATCCTTCGTGCGCCCGTGTATGGGACAGCGCACATGGCGTTATGGCGGAGCTCCAACAGGGTATGACCTATCATTCTAATAATGGTGACCTTGCGACTTTCACGCTTGACCCTGTTTCGGTCAAATATGAGAGCAATAACTACGGCAGTGCCGAAAAGATGAAGGACCATCAACCGCATGATGCAAGCGGCTCCAATCTCACAGAGGGCTTGACCGAGCAGGTCACGGGCCTTACGGGTGCATGGAGAGTGGACCATGAGGAGCACGTCTGCCCCGCATGGGAGTATGACGCCGAGAAAGATTCGACGGTCGCGGACAACGGCCACAAGACCATCACCCGCCAATGCGCCGAGCTCGGCTGCACCGATGAGCTCTCCGCCGAATTTTTCGGCCGTCCCAACGCGGGAGAGCAAAACAATATCGGCGGCCTCACCTATTGCGGCGATCTCTTCAATGCGGAAGATCTCATCGCTCTCTTCAAGAGCAATTATGAGGATCTCCCCGCGTCCGTAAATGTCGCGGCCGTGAGCGCCGACCTCGATTCGGCCAAAGATGTTGGAACCTATCATGTGACGATCTCGCTCGAGGGCGGCTACTTCCTCGAGAACGGGGCCTTTGTCACCTCGCTCGACTTCACATGGTCGATCTCCCCGTTCGATCTTGGCGTCAACAGCGACCAATCGGGGCAGGAGAACGCGACGGCCGCACTGGCACAGTCCGGTGTCACTTACAGCGGTGAGGAGCAGAAGGTCGGCATTTCCGAACTCCGTGCCTATCTCAAGGGCCATAGCGAGGACGTGACTTTCGTCAATACAGACGGATACACGCTGAGCTACACGAGCGATGACGGAAACGCTTGCACCGATGTCGGAATAGTCACCGTGACTGTTTCGGGCAAGGGCAATTATACGGGTTCTCTGACGCTCACCTATACGATCGAGCCGAAAGCTCTGACGGTCACGATCAACGGACAGAAGGCCGACTATTCGGGCGATCGGCCGACCGTCGATTCAAACGGCGAAAATTACGCGATCGAGGGGCTTGCCCAAAAGGATGAGGGCAGTGTCACCGTCACGCTCTCCTTCGCGGACGACGGAAGCGAGAGCGGTTGGAAAGTGGGGGAATATGACCTCAAGGCTGAACTCGCAGGGGATAGAAGCAAAAATTATAAAATCGGAACAGCCGACGGGCGGAGCAAATTCAGCATTCTGCCCAAAGACCTCGGCGAGGGGACGATCGCGCTCACAGAAGAGAGCGCCGAATTTGACGGCAAGAAACATGAGCTCTTTAGCGGTTTCTCACTCGATCCTTTCCCGACAATGACGAAGGGAACGGACTTCAACGTCTCCTATACGAGCAGAGACAATCAGTGCATCGCCGCGGGCGAAGTCACCATTACCGTCACGGGCACGGGGAATTTCAAGGGCAGCGTCACAAAGACCTATCAGATCACGCCGAAACCGATCGCAGGCGGCGAGATCGGGCTCACGGCGGAGACGTTCACTTACAACGGCAGGGCGCAGGAGCCTTTCGCGTCCTTCACGCTCGAAGAGTTTGAGATGCAGCTTGACAGGGACTTCAATGTCTCCTATACAAGTGCAGATGAGAACCAATGCACTGAGGCGGGCGAAGTCACCGTTACCGTCACAGGTACAGGCAACTTTACGGGCAGTGTTGAAAAGACCTTCACGATCGGGAAGGCCACGCTCACGATCACGCCCGATGTGAGATATTCGCCGAAAGGGCAGACGACGGTCGAACTCACCGCAAGCGCGGCAGTGCTCTTTGAACGGGACCGTGCGGCCTTCGAGCAAGAAAAAGGGACGATCTATTCGCTCGAGATCAAAAATTATCTTGACGAAGAGGGGTCGTACGACATTGTCGTCAACATTCTCAAACAAGAATGGGGCAGCTACACCGTTGTCGCGGGCGACGGCAGGGGAAAATATAACGTCACGAGCCCCGTTTTCGGCATGGTGACGTTCAAAGAGACGGCCTCTGTCACCTATGACGGCAAGGCGCACCCCTTCACCGCGGACAACATTCAACTGGTGAAACCCGACGACATACAGGGTACCTTCGGCGAAGTCACCTTCAGCTATCAATTGCTGAACGGCGACCCCGCGGAGGAGGTGAAAGACGCGGGCAGATACACCGTGACCGCCCACCTCATCTTCAACGAAGAGGGCGGAAAGAGGTATGAAGGCGAGCTCACGACCACCTTTACCATCATGCCGAAGAGCATAGAGGGAGCGGAGATCGAGCTTGAAGGGGACGCGACATACACGGGCCGCGCGCTGCAGCCTGCCGTCAAGTCGGTGACGGTAGACGGTCTCACGCTCGTAGCGGGCGAGTTCAGCGTAAGATACAGCAACAACATCAATGCGGGAGACGCGGCAGAGATCGAAGTGACTGCAACAGGCGGGGACTTCAACGGCAACTTCACAGGCACGGCGAGGGACAC
>CANREC010000077.1 GCA_947629535.1 uncultured Clostridia bacterium
TCCCAGCAAACGGACGGAGCTCCATAGGTCTAATGGGATCCTTCGCATTCGCTCAGGATGAGCGCATTGCCCCGCTCACAATGAGCGCCTCACCAGACAAATTTTGCCCTTGCGGCCTCGCCGTTGTCGATGAGCAGGTCCTGCGCCGTCATCGACCTGTTGACGGCGGCCAAAAAGTACACCCATTCGGCGATCTCATCGGGCGTCGCCCATTTCTTCAGCGGCGTCTCGTCCATGATCTGCGCCCACTTTTCGGGATCTTCCATGACGGGACGGTTGAGCTCCGTCGTCACGCCCCCGGGGGAGATGCTGTTCGCCGTGCCGCCCCATGCCGCCGCGCGGAGCGCAACGTTCTTCATGTACGAGACCATGCCGCCCTTGCTCGCCGCGTAAGCGGGAAATTCCGCCCCCGTCGTCGCGCTCGCCGAGGCGATAAAAACCACGCTTTTCGGCATATATGTGAGATATTTTTCGGTCACGCGGATGGTCCCCTTGAGGTTGACGTCGATGTCTTTTCCGCTGTCCTGCACGCCCGCATTGTTGATGAGGACGTCGGGCGCAACGTCGGGAAGGGGGCCTTCCGCAATATCCGCCGTAAAGTGCCTGTAATTCGGGTGAGCGAGAGAGGCGGGGAGCACGTCCACGCCCAAAACTTCATGCCCCATGGCGAGGAATTTTTCGGCGGTCGCCTTGCCGATGCCCTTACTCGTCCCCGTGATCAAAATTTTCATTTTCCACCCCCTTGACGGCTTGGAAATATTCCTTCCCTACGCCGTTTTTGCGCCATATGTTGCAGATTTTGTAGCCGAGAGGGGAGAAAACCGCCTCGACGAGGAGCTCCGCCACCATGCCCGTTGCGGCGCAGGTCAGACATTGCACGATCGTCCACCCGAAGAAGAAGTGAGAGACGATGAGCGCGAAGATGAGGTTGTCCGCAAACTGGCCGACCGCCGTCGAGACGTATGTCCTGCACGCATACGCCATAAACCCGTCGGGGTTGCGCTTGAACGCTTTCCCCACGCCCCAGTTGGAGAAATTATTGATGAATGCCGAGACGACGAATGCGACCGTGCTGCCAAGGAGCACATACCATGTCCCGCCGAACGTGCTGTCGAGCGCCGTATTGATGACGGGCTCTTCGCCGAGATCGTAGTAGGCGCCCCAGTCGCCCGGGATGAGCCCCGCAACATAGAGGATGAGGCACATCAAAAGGTTGATGCCGATGGCGACGATGGAAACGGTCGTCGCGGCCTTGGGCCCGTAATGCTTGGTGAGCACGTCCATACATAAAAAGGCCACCCACGACACGAGGATCCCGCAGTCGAGGGCGAGCCAATCGAGGTTGACGATGCTTTTATTTGCGAGGAGATTCATCGCAAAGACGCTCAAAAGGAAGAGCGCGAAGGGGAGCGGGGGAACGGAGCGGAGCAGGATCTTTGTTTCGTGGAAGAACTTTTGAGCCGATGACTTCATCTTTAGAAGCCTCCTTGTTTTTTTCGGATGGTTTGGCAAGGAACATCCATATTCTGTATTATACATTTTTATAAATGTCTTGTAAAGCATTTTCACCTCCTTTTGTTGACGCGTACTTGCCCCCTCCTTGGAGGGGGGTAGGGGGGTGGGCAACGGATCCCAACATGCCCACCTCAGTCACCTGCGGTGACAGCTCCTCCTCGGGAGGAGCCTTATTTGCTCCGTAGGTTCAATGGGATCCTTCGCTACGCTCAAAATGAGGGGATCCCCCGCTCCACACCTGTTTCATGCCCGTTTCATGTCCGATGTCTGAAAATTGAAAAAATAAATCTTATTTTTTACCGAAAGATTATTGACATTATCCATAAATTCATGTAAAATAAGACTGATTCAATATAGTCCATAATTTGTTTGGGACACAAATGCGGACAAAAGGAGTAATTATGAGAAAACAGATCACGCTCAGGAAGCTCACGCTTGCCGTTTTGGCGGCGGTTCTCTGCGTCCTTCTCGCCGTCGGCGGAATTTCGCTCGGCGCAGGCCTTCGGACGTATGCAGATGAAGAGCCCGGGCATCAGCATACGGGGGAGATCTCCGTTGTCTATCCCGCAAGCTGCGCCGTTCCCGGACTGGGCATTCAGTATTGCGAGGAATGCGGCAAGTCCGTCACGGTCGTCCTTCCTCCCGACGGCTATTCGCATGATGTCGAAAACGGCGTCTGCAAAATCTGCGGGAAGAAAGTAGCGGGGACGATCACGTCCGATGAAAGCGACGATTCCTACACATTCACGGCGAATAAAGGCACGGGCGAAGGCGAGGCTGAAAAACGCGTCGTCGTTCCCGGTGAGCTCAACGGCAAGCCCGTCAAGCTCACAACAACCTCTTTCCAGGACAATGCAACGGTCGAGGAAGTCGTCATTCAAGGCGTCGCGTCGATCCCCTCAGCCGCCTTCACAGGTTGCACGGCCCTCACGACTGTTATCTTTGAGGATGGCACGACTTCCATCGGCGCCAACGCCTTCAGCGGTTGCACGAAACTTGAAACGATCGTTCTTCCCGATACGCTCACGTCCATCGGCGCGAACGCGTTCGACGATACGGCTTATTACAAGAATACCGAGAACTGGGAGGACGGCGCTCTCTACTATGGCAAAGGCGAAAATGAAACAAAGTACCTTCTCGGAGTTAAAGAGGGTTTCTTGACGGCAGCGCCCGCCGCGCCCGCCTCGATCGCCAACAGCCCCGCCGAGCCCGTAAAGGACTTCTATGCAGTGAAAGAAGGTACGACGGTCATCGCCGACGGCGTTTTCAGTGGCAAGGATGACCTCAAGTCCGTCTCTCTTCCTAACGGTCTTTTGACGATCGGCCGGCAAGCCTTCCAAGGCACGAGCCTCAAGTCCGTCACCCTTCCCGCAAGCCTTGTGACGATCGGCGACAATGCTTTTAACGGCACAGAGCTTGCGTCCGTCAACTTCAGCGGCCTCACCGCTCTTACGTCGATCGGCGCAGGTGCTTTCCAGAACACCAAGCTCACAGCAATCGATCTCAGCGGCCTCACCGCTCTTACGTCGATCGGCGACAATGCGTTCAACCTTGGGACAACAAACGCGAAGAATGTTACGACGTTGAAACTTCCCGAAAAACTCGAGACGGTCGGCGCAAGCGCATTCGCAGGGATCGCAGTCAGCGCACTCACTCTTCCCGATTCTCTTAAGAGCATCGGCGCAAGCGCATTCGACGCAGTGAAGGGGGACACGCTCACTCTTCCCACGACCCTTACGACGCTCGGTAACAATGCTTTCGCGGCGATGACGCCCACGACCCTTACCCTTCCCGAGACCCTTACGACGCTCGGCACAGATGTGGTCGCTACGTCGAAACTTACATACGTCATCTTCAACGATGGGATCAAAGATATCGCCTTCTTGAACGGCTTGAACAGCAGCCAAACGATCAAGCTCTTCTATAACGGTGAAGAACTTCCCGCTGATTACGCTGCTCTCACGAATGCGTATGTGAAACTCGATACCGACCCTCTTGTGCAAGGCAACTTCTGGCATGATGTTAACGGAACTCCTACGCCTTGGCACAAGGCAATGGGTCTTACCGTCAATGGGTCAGTCGTTCTCCACGTTGGTGAAGAGCTCACTCTTGCAAAACTCACAGAGGGGATCACCGTTACTGTGAACTATGATATCGGCGAACCCAAGACCAAGACATTGACTTTGGGTGAGACAAGCGATTTGGACCACTACGTCGTTGTGAAACCCAACATCGCGGACGAGAATGGTTTGATCAAGGCAGAAACATTAGGGAACACCTATAAGGTTAGTGTACAGTATCTCTATTTGAATAACACCTTTGATCTCACCATCAGAAATGCCAAGCACACCTTGACGCTTGACTTCAACCTTGACGCTGCGGATGATTCAGACATCCTTGTGATCGAGGAACTTACGGACGGCGAGCCGTTTGCACTTAACGACGCAAAGGTCACCTATAGTGAGTATCTGAAACCTTATTATACATTCGCAGGTTGGAAGTTAAACGAAAAAAAGACGTATCAGAAGAGCGATTCTGTCACACTTACTTCCGATCTCACGCTCACAGCTCAGTGGGAAGTGAACAAGCCCAAGATCACTTTGGATCTTGGCAATGCGAAAGCGACTGGTGTTGAAACGAAAGACATCGTCTCAACCTTTACTCATGATGGCGCCGATCCCGCAGCTTGGTACTACACCCTCACGATTCCTGCGAACAAAGTTCCCACCCTTGCGGATCATAAATTCTCGGGCTGGACGGTAACGTTCAACGGCACCGCCGTCACCGCGGAAACCACGGGCGGCTACAAGATCCCGCTCACCGACGGCGAGATGAAGGTCACCGTCACGGCAAACTGGGCGCAGCTCTACGCGATCGCCTTCGAGGGTGAAAACGTCTCCGCCAACCTCGCCGCAGGCAAGATCCATCTGAAGGGCGAAACGATCCTCTTCACCCTCACCGTCAAGGAAGGCTATAAGCTCACGTCCGTCAAGAACGGCACGACCGAGCTCACCCCCAACGCGGACGGCAAGTATTCCGTCACCGTCGACGAGGCTGACATCACGATCACGGCCACGACCGCCCCTGTCGAAGTCACAGCGACCGTCAACGGCGCAGATGACGTCACCGCCACCGTCACCAAGAGCGGCAACACGGCGACCGTCACCCTCTCCAAGACCCAACCCGCCGCACAGGACAACAAGAAGTTCACGGGTTGGACCATCACCGTCGACGGCGCGGAGAAGTCTCTCAATGACGGCGCCCTTGAGTTCCCTCTCGGGAATGCCGACCATGCAGTCGTATTCACCGCAAATTGGGTCGACCTCTACACCGTCAACTACACGATCACCGAAGGCTTTGAGGAGAACGTCCACGTCACCTTCGACGTCCAAGGCCCTTACGAGAACGGCACGATCGTCTACTTCACCGTCACAGCCGATCCCGCCTATGAGATCAAGTCTGTCAAAGTGGGCGAACAGACCCTTACTGGTACAAACAACAAATATTCCGTCACTGTCAATGGAAATGTTGTAGTCGCGATCGAGGTTGCAAACAACGCCTTCACGGTCACGCTTGCCGTCAACGGGACGGACAACGTCGCAGGCAATACGGCAGCGTTCGACCAAGAGATCGCAAACAAGACGTTCGCTTACAACGCAAAACTTACGCTCACGGTCGGCGTCGCTAATGGCTATGTCGTCGAAGTTACAGTCAACGGCACCAAAGTCAATTTGACGGCAAATAAGTATGAACTCACCGTCACAGTGAACGCGAACGTCGTAGTCACCTTCCACAAAAAGACCTATACGGCGACCTCGGCAAGCCTCGCGCTGAATGCGAACAAAGTCACCCTTACGATCGGCGGCACCTATTCGTACTATACAAAGGCCGAAGTGGAAGATCTTTTGAAGAAAGAGAATTTCACCGTTGCATTCAAGAAGGGGACAGAGGCGCTTGCAAGTGCACCGCAACAGACCCTCGCTGTGACTGACAATGGCACTTGGACGATGACGTTCGAAGTCACATCCTTTGCAGACACCTATGCCGTCTACTTCGGCGACGCTCAGCTCAAGCTCGCAGGGCAGACCGCAACGGACATCTTCGTCGACGCTGCAAACGCGGGTGCCAAGAAGTATTCCTTGACGTTTGGAACGGACGGCGCAGTCTCCGTCGGTTGCACGACAGTCGCAAAGCCCACGTTCACCTTTGAGAAAGGCGACGGACAGGGCACGACCGCTCCCGCAGCTCCTGCCTTTAAGGGCGCTTGCAACGAGCAGGGCGTGTACACCGTTACCCTTCCCGAGAACACCTACACGGCTCCCGCGAACAAGTACTTCCGCGGTTGGGAGATCAAAGAGATCGTCTACTTCCCTGGTGAACAGTTCGACGCCCTCGCAGGCACAACCGTCACCGCAAATGCCGTTTGGGCAGAGCTTATCGGTGGAGCAAAGACGAATACGTCTATTGTCATTCCTTACAAATTTGACGCTTCCGCAACGCCGGTTTATGTCCGTGAAGGCACGACCCTTAAGCTCGTTGCTGAGATAGCGGATACAACTCCTGTTTTCTGGAAAGGCCTTATCAATGACGGTCCCATTACATTAGGAAACAAGGAATACTTCCCGCATTTCCGTGTTGACGGATATGTTTGGACGACGGGAGTCAATGTAGGCGACAGCAACAATGGCCCAGATGAATTGAAAGTTCGTAAGGAAACTGAATCAAACTTTGTTAATGAAAATTATACGAACCTGTATCAAGGTGGTGCAACCGCAACGCATGTGATTACTGTCAGCCTTAATAACAACGAGTTGACATATATCTATGAAACGTATGCTACATCTGCATATACCATGGGGGGGGGTGCTCCTACTACGAAAATGGTTTGGCAGACACAATTGGGCTATCCTGCCTCTGTTATCATGATGAAGTTTATGATTGATGACGGTGATAGCAAAACTATGTCTGTAAAGAATGCAACCCTGACATATTATGACACTGCTCTTTCCGCGAATCAAACTCCGACCGCAGAAAAGCCCATTGTAATCGGCACCGAAGACAATTCGCTTCCTTATACAGGAGACAGTCTCACATGGGTCGGCGACCTCAAGAAGGGTGAAACAGTTGTCATGACTGGCACGATGACTTCCTTGGGAACGGAAAATTTCCATTCACCGCTCATGTTCGTATTTGACGGAGCAGCTCCTGCATTCAAAATCCGTTCGGATAATTACATTATCGGTAACACTTCGAAGAATGACTGGCCGATGACGACATCGAACGGTTGGAAGATCACCTCCGACGGAGGGAACACGGCAGGTGATGTTGAGTGGGTCGAAAATGATTTTTGGAAAGGCGTGAAACAAATCCTCACCAAGGCCGACCTTGAAATCACATTCGATTACACGGGCGAAAATATCGTCGTTACCTTCAAAGCGACAGGCACGGGCGAGAACGACAACAAGGGCAAGAAATATGTTTGTACGTTTACGATCTCCAAGGACGCTGGAGCCTTTGCAGACACGATGTTTATCGGCCTCGGCGGCGAGCATTGTTACGCGAAGATCACTTCTTTGACAAGGACTTCCAACAAGCCTACCGAAACTGACTGAACCAACAACGGTTGACCGAACAACTGAAACCACAAACAAAAACACGGCTCGCCCGTGTTTTTGTTTTTTCCGCCCCGCCCTCTCGCGCCTTTATTTCGCCCTCCCCCTTTGAAGGGGGAGGGGTAGGGGCGGGGGTTGCCCTCGCTGACAATGCGTCATTCAGAGCGTAGCGAAACATCCCGAGGAACGAAGTCCGACATCGACCGTCGGGATTCCT
>CANREC010000078.1 GCA_947629535.1 uncultured Clostridia bacterium
CCGGCGGGTACACCAAGATCCCCGCATGCTGTGGCATGCGGGGATCTTGGTGTAATTCGTCAATGGCGAGGACCCGCAGTTCGCCCCGCCCGCACGTTCTGAATGTAGTCGAAGGGCGGCACGAGCAGACGAAGTCTGCGAAGTAGCCCCGGCGGGTACACCAAGGGGGGCGCCCCGTGCAAAAGCACGGGGCGCCCCCTTGGTATATTTGCTGTCGTACGAGAAACCGCGGACGCGCCCTGCGTCATCCCGAGCATAGTCGAGGGATCCCGAAGAACGTGTAATGCGGTGATGGTTCGACAAGCTCACCATGACGTAATCAGAATGACACCCCTTCCGCCCCTGCGGGGCACCCACCCCCTCAAGGGTGGGCAGGGGAAGAGCAGGATGAGCGGATGGAGCCAAGGGGGATGTTTACGCAGTCATCTCGTCCTTGATGACGCGGAGAAGGGAATCCTCGGCGGGGGCGTCGAGCGTGATCTCCCAGATCATGATGCCGCCGTATTCCTTTGCGAGATCGCACTTCTCTCTGATCGTCTCCGCGCCGTTATAGGCGACGCCCTCATAGACATCTCTGCCGTAATTTTCTGGATCCTCGCCGACAAGCTCCGAAAAGGAGCGGTACGAATTCCAGTCGAGCGCGCCCGCCGCCGTGTATCCTCTGCCGTAAAAGGGCACGCCGAGCACCAATTTTTCGGCACTTATGTGCTTATTTTCGCTAAACCATGCCATCTGCTCCACGGCGAAACCATAGGATGCGTGCGAGCTCTTATCGACATCGTCGTCGTATGCCATTACGCTGACAAAGTCGAATTTTACGAACGTTTCCCCCGTCACTTTGACGGCGACCCACTGTGCCGTCGCGGTGGAGAGTTCGTACCCCCTTTCGTCGCAGAGGGTGCGGAGCGAAGCCACCCAATCGGCGTAAAAATTCCATATCTTGTGATTTTGGTCGAGCTCGATATCGAGGTCGAGCCCGTCGAGGCCGTACTTTTCGCAAAACGCCATGATCTTTTGGTTGAAATCTGCCATCTCCGCCGCCGTATCGAGGAGCGGCAAATAGCCGTCGCAGCCCCCTCCCCCGCCCAGCGCGGCGAGCACCTTCGTCCCCTCGGCATGCGCTTTTTCGACGATATCCTGCATATTTTCCTCGGGGATCATGCAGGAGAGGTTGCCATCCCCATCGGGATCGCAGAATGCGATGTCGATATGGGAGAGCGCCGAAAAATCGAGCTCGCGGTAAAAATCGTACGACCAGTCGGGAAGATAGCCGACGACGCGCGTCGAAAGCCCCTCTTCCGTCCCGTCCGCGTCCCTCTCCCCGCCGCCCCCGCATCCGACGGCAAGCAGCATGCAACCCGCAAAACACAGCGCCAAGATCTTTTTCATCTGTACTCCTTTTCTTCATCATAATGGAGGAGATCGCTTTTGTCAACAGAAAATTGCAGACTTATTGTCGGTTTCGGCGGGTTCGTTTCCGTTTTTTATAAATGTCTATTGAAATTCTTGCGGAACACAGCTATAATGCAGATAAGGAGAACTCTATGAAAAAGCTTTCAAAAATGATGTGTGGCGTGCTCTCTTTGGTTTTGCTCTTCTCGCTGTTCGGCTGCGGAAAGCCGCACGAGCATGTGTGGAGCGAATGGATGTACGATGACGAAAACGGACACTATCGCATCTGCACGGCGAAGGGGTGCTCTTCCCCGCGCGCCGAGGAGTACGGACAGCACGACGGCACGCCCTGCTCGATCTGTGCCTCTTTCCGCGTTCTTGCGTTCTATGCGGAGTACAACGGCGACCAGGCGCACGAGAGTTTCGACGCCGAAGCGGACGACTGGTTCCAAAAACAGGCCAAGGAGAACAACTTTATCTATAGATCCACCTACGATTGGAGCCTCTTGAACGACGCATATGTGGCGGATTTTGATGTTTTGATCTTTCTTGATTCCCGTCCCGAGGATCCCGACGTGCGGGCGGCGTTTGAGCGGTATATGGAAAACGGCGGCGCGTGGATGGGTTTCCACTTTGCGGCCTTTGCGCTCGGAGAGCCGGGCAGCGGCGGTTCTGCCGTTGAGCAAAATTGGGACTGGTATCATGAGGAATTTTTGGGCTCGGGACAGTACACCGACAACACATGGGAGCCGACTGCGGAGACGCTCAGGGTGGAGACGCACGATCACCCCGCGACGGAGGGACTGCCCGACACCTTTGTTTCCGCCCCCTGCGAGTGGTACAGCTGGGAGCACGATCTGAGGGAGGATCCCGACATCACAATTTTGGCCTCGCTCGACAGTTCCACCTTCCCCGTCGGCACCAATTCGGATGAGACTTGGTATGACGGCTACTATCCCGTGGTCTGGGCGAACAACAACTACCGCATGATCTACTTTAACATGGGGCACAATCTTGTGCAATACGGGCAGCCTTATCGGGACCTTTCACACACCTTTGACTGCGAAGAGATGGCCGCGATGGTCCTGGAAGGTCTCTTCGGCCTTGCCGAATAAAGTCCTTTGGGGACAAGAGGCCGAAGGACGCCAAGATTTTACTTCGTACGTTCAATGCGCTCCTTCCTCTTCGACAAGCTCAGGGTCAGGATGAGCGGGGCCGTTCATGCAGAGCGCAGCCTCGGGGCCCCGCGCCCCCTGCGTCATCCCGAACGCATGTGAGGGATCCCGAAGAACGCAGTCCGCAGGTCGATGTCATTTCGAGCGGAGCCGAAGGCGCAGTCGAGAAATCTCTATTGCAGCGGAGATCCCTCGACACGCTCGGGATGACAATGGAAACATGGAGATCCCTCGACACGCTCGGGATGACAATGGGGAACGGCAACCCCCTCCCCTACCCCTCCCCCTTCAACGGGGGAGGGGTAGGACTGCGTTTGAGGGGATCCTTCGGTCGCTACGCTCCCTCAGGATGAACGCGGATGCGGATGCCGCGTTGACCCCGATCCCTTCCCCTTTTGGGGGAGGGATTTTTTTCTGAAAGCGGCTAAATGTCGCCGTAGAGGTCGTGGAAGAGCTCGCGGGTGAGAAGGACTTTCCGCGTGAGCAGACGTTCGTTCGCGGTGATATAGCCCATTTTTTCCATCCATTCGAGTATCTTCCCCGCATGGTTGAATCCGATGGAGCACGTCCGCTGAACGAGCGAGAGGGACGCATTCTGCGACTCCACGACGGCCTTCAGCCCCGTGAGATAGACCTCTTCGGGCGGAGCGAGCCTGACGACGTCATCGGGCGGTTCGGCGATGATATAGCCCTCGGACGGACGGTCCGATCCCGAGAGGCGTTCCACCGTCGCCTTGGGGCCGACGCCCCACACGGCCTGTACGCGTACCGAATTTCCCCCGACGGTATAGTAGGCGTCGCCGTCCCCGACGAGAAGTTCGGAGGACGGGCAATAAAGTTCGGATCCGTTGCCCTTGAAGGCGAATTCCTCTCTTTGGGCCGCCGCGGCGCTGCGGAAACACAGCTTGGCACCGAACAGGTCCGAGACCGACGCGGGAAGGTCGTTTTCCGTCATGCTGTTGGGGATAAAGATCACATGCACGCCCGTTTTTGCATTGTCCTTCATGATGTCGGTCAGCCGCTCTCTGAATTCCTGCATCGGGAAAGCTGCGGGATCGGGCAGGCCGCACAGGACGAGCAGCAGATGCTGCGGTCTGTGGCGGACGGGGTCCGTTGAAAGGGACTTGAGCTCATTCAACACCCGATTGAGCCCGACCGCCGTCGTGATCGCATACGGCGCCATATGATGCGGGATCTCCCCATACGGAAGGATGTCGGGGTGCTTGAAGGACGCAAAGAAGATGCGGACCCTTTCGGGGGAATATCTCTGCGTGAAGGCGGTGAGGGCGCCGTGCAAGAAGGCCGTCCCCTCCGTGCCGTAGTCTCCCGTGACGAGAAGGTCGTCCGAGGCGAGATCGCAGAGCACGTCCTGCCCGTCGTACGTCCTTCCGACGGGGAAATAGAGCCCCCGCTTGCGCGGATACTTGACGAGCCTTGCAAAGCTCTCTCCCGTGAGTTGTTTTCTGCTGTTCATGGGCAGGGGGATGATGAGCTTGAGCCTGTCTCCGCCGCCCTCCGCGCTCGCATGGTTGAAGAGCCCCTTTGCAAAGTGGGCGAGGCGTTCCCGCATGCGTTCGCCGTCTCCGCCCTCGGCCGCCACATGAAAGACGGCGGCGGACCAGCTCACTTCGACCTTGACGATCTTCGCGTTGACGGGAACGGCCGCAAACAGGGACGCGAGCACGCGTTCCACCGTCGACAGGGCGAGCGTGAGGGCCCGATCGAACCGCAGCTGCGTGCAGGAATAGTCGAGCATCTCCTCAAAGCGGGGCGGAATGAGAAATTCCCTCTCCGTCCTTGCGACGATGGGAAGAATGATGCTGAGCTCGCTCCGCGTAAGGGCCTCATAGCGTCCGTGGCCCTTCTCGGAGGCAAAGGGGTCGAAGATCTCCTCGAACAAATCGTCGTCGTCCTTTTCCCCGTCCTCATCGTCCTCATCGCCGTCGTCGGCGGCATAGGCGAGCAGGGCGCGGAGCGTCGCGGGGTCCCGCCTTCCTTCATCGCCGAAGAGGCCGTCGAACATGCGCTTGACGAGGACCGCGGCGTCGCGCGACCTTCGGTCGGGCGAAAAGATGCTGATGGGCTCGGTCATCTTGGCGGGGCGGCAGCGTTCGAAGAAGGACGGCTCTTCCTTGCCCGTCGGGACGAACTCCAGCC
The DNA here is from genome assembly GCA_947629535.1 of uncultured Clostridia bacterium. Lineage (GTDB taxonomy): Bacteria > Bacillota > Clostridia > Christensenellales > Borkfalkiaceae > Gallimonas. Next base: position 4,725 of record CANREC010000078.1, read on the forward strand.
CGTTGTCCTGCCGCAGGAGCCCCCGTTTCACGAGGTCGCTCACGACGTTGCGCACGGTGAGATAATCGGCCGAAAACTTGAGCTGCAGGCCCGGTACGGTCACACGGCCGGCATGCAGGATGTAATCTTCGAGTTTCTTTTTGTCGATCATGTTCTCCTCCTATTGCGGATCCCCGTAGGTATACTTCCTGTCGAAGGGGTCGACGCGGCCGACATACTCCTTGTCGTCGCGGAGCGGAAGGTCGGAAAATTCTTTGCATTCGTAGTAGCGCTCGAGTTTGGAAAAGAGCACATACCCGCAGTTTGCCTCGGTGATGATACATTCGCCCGAGGTAAAGCGGGCGAGCATGCTGACGGGAATGAGCGGAATGGTCTCGAGCTCGTAGCGGTTCATCTCGTAGCCGCTTCCGTTGAGCGCCGAGAGAGGCGAAAGGCGGGTGCTCCTGCCGCATTCCTTGGAAAACTTTTCGAGGGTCCCCGTGTCGTTGGAGCCCATGAAGATGTGCATGTTGAGGTTCTCGACGACGATCTCTGCGACGGCGTCCCCATAGACGCTGTTGAGCTGGGCGTACGACTGCATGATGAGGATGAAGAAGATATTTCTTCCCGCGCAGGCGGAGATGGTCGTCTCGAAATCCTTCATCGCGGGGAAGTTGCCGAATTCGTCGAGGATGAAGTAGAAGGGGATCTTCCGCTTGCCCTCGGGCTGTCCGTTGGCGTGCTCGATGAGCAGCCTGTAGGCGTCCTGTATGAAGAGGGAGATGACCTTGAAGTGCACCTTGAGCTCGTCGCGGTAGCAGATGAAGAGAGCGACGGGCTTGTCCCCCGTGAGGATATCCATGTCGAAGGAATTGCACCCCGTCACGAGGCGCATGGCGCTCTCGCGAAAGACGGAGAGCTTGGCGCTGAACATGCTGATGATGCACTGCCGCGTGACATTGGCGGATTCTGGCAGGGTGCTGTAGGCGATCTGCCGCGCCCGCGACGACGTGGGACGGTCCGAGAAGAAGTCGGGGAAGGAGCCGTTGAGGTCTCCCATGAGCGAGATGACTGTGCCGAAGGAGAAGGTCCCCTCGGTGATCCTCTCGCGCTTCTGTTTCCGCGCGAACTCCTCGTCGCTGTCCTCGAGCAGGCCCCAGAGGTACGCCTTCAGAAGTTCCCTCGCGCTGTCCTCCCAATAGGGGTCGCGCTTGTCCTCCGTGGGGCAGACCATCAGGGCGATGGCGTCGATGTCGTTGCCGACCTCTTCTGTCATCAGCCGCACCCAGCGGGCGATGGCCTCGTCGAGGGCCTTCTGCTCCTCATAGACGACGCCGCGGAACTTGTTTCTCGGCCCCTTGGGCGTCTCCACGGCGAGGACCTCGTCATAGACGGAGCGGATGGACATGTACTTGCGGAAGATGGGCGTCAGGGGATTCCAGCACTCCGAGTGCATGTAGTTTCTGAAGTTCAGAAGGAGCACCGTGTATCCCTCCTCCTCGAGGGCGGCGGCGGTATGGCGGTAGATCTCCCCCTTGGGGTCGGAGATGACCATGCTCTTCTTGTTCTTGGCCCTCGCGAAGGAGATGACGGTGGGGATGACGTAGGACGTCGTCTTGCCGAGACGGGTGGACGCGATGACGCCGACGTGGTTCTCCTTCTCCGAATAGGTCTGGATGAGCCTTCCGCCGACATAGCGCGAGGCCTTCAGGACCCCCGTCACCTCGCGGCTGCCCAGTTCGTCGAAGGGAACGGTGTTCGGAAAGGAGCCGTCCATGTCCCTGTAGTGGACGAAGGAAGTGTTGTCGTAATCCTTCAGAATGTCATTCAGTATATCCATTGCCCTGTCCTCCGAATCCGTAATATGTATTGTGCTTTTCGCAGATGAGACGGTAGTAGTCCTCGACGTTGGCCTCCGTCAGACGGAAGGCGGTGCGCCTGTGCTCGCGGACGGCGGCGTCGAGGATCTTCTCCATCTCGTCGGCCGTATAGCCGCAGAGCTTTACGCGAACGCCCTCGGCCATGGTCACGTTTTTCGCGCTATAGACGCCGCATTTTTCCGCAAAGATCTCCTCGGGGAGCCACGCCTTCTCTTCCCGCGAGGGCGGGGAAAGGCGGACGACGTCGCAGCAGTCCTCGAGCCGTTTGGTCCATTCGCCGTCCGAGAAACAGACGGGAAGGACGGGAGAGAGGTCGATGGAGATGCCGGGGTGGATGAGGTGGAACTTCCTGCGCTTGCGGCCCGAGAGAAAGTTTTTGGCGGCGTCGAAGGTCCGCTCGGAGACTTCCCCGCGGAAGAAGAGCAGATAGATGTTGAACTTGTCCTCGGCGCATTCGCGGACAAAGACGTTGTGCTTTGTGGGCTCGAGGTCGTACTCGGCGAGGTCGGAGAGCTCGATGCGGCAGAGGTTCGCCCCCGGGAAGGCGCGGCGCATGGCGAGAATGTAGCGTTCGGCCATGTAGGCGCTGCCCGAGGAGATGCAGAGCGGCCGATAACCGTCGAAACCGCGGAGGTCAAAGTTCTCGAGGCGGGCGGCGATCTCCCCCGTCTCTTCGGCGGAGATCG
>CANREC010000079.1 GCA_947629535.1 uncultured Clostridia bacterium
CTGCGTCAGGGGGAGGGGCAGGGGAGGGGGCCCGCCCTCTTCCTTATCACCATTTTCGCCCTCCCCCTGGTCAGGGGGAGGGGCAGGGGAGGGGGTCCGCCTTCCTTCTCATCACCATTTTCGCCCTCCCCCTGCGTCAGGGGGAGGGGCAGGGGAGGGGGTCCGCCCTCTTCCTCAACCAACATCACCTATCCTTCTTTTCGCTGTAACAGGCGAAAAAAAACTTTCCCCCCTTATTGCCGCTCTCTCTATGGAGAGGGCGGCATATAAGAGAGGTAGTCCCATGGAAGAGAAAGAAATCAACAAAATAACGATCAAAGAGGTAGCAAGAGAAGCGGGCGTTTCGGTAACGACAGTCTCCTTCATTTTGAACGGGATCAACGATAAATGCAGTTCGGAGACGAGGCGGAAGGTCCTTCACGCCATCAATATCTTGGGGTATCGCCCTTCGCGCGTCGCCCAATGCTTTGCACGAGGCAAAAGTGATAGCATCATTCTCCTTGCCGACAAGCACAAGACGGTCCTGCAACAGGCAGAGAGCTTTCAGCTCGTCCGTATGCTTGGTAAAGCATTGGAGCGGAATAAGCTCAATCTCATCATCCGCACCTATCTTGCGGCGATCTACGTCGACTCGGCGGATGCGATCATCTGCGCGGGGACGGAAGAGGAGACCTTCCGCAAGATCGCTGCGGAGAACTTCGTACCGCTCATCGCACTGGATTCGAGGATCCACGACGAACTCTTTTTTCAGGTCATGCAGGACTTTGAAAAGGTCATGAAGGCAGGGGAAGAGAGATTCGGGAAGGACTTTCACGTTGTACTGGTGGACATGTACAGCGAGAGTTGCAAGAAGGAGATCCGCGAGGTATGCGGGGACGTGACGTTTCTGTCCGAACACGGGCTTGCGGAAGTGCCGAAGGGCAACATTGTAACGGTGCATGAGAGCCTGATGAACCTTCCGGAGCTTGGGGACAGGGAGAAACTGCTTGTGCCCGCGATCACGGAGCAGCGCGTGGACGCCATTCTCGATTGTTACTATAAGGCCGTCAAGAGAGAGACGGTGGAGAGCCACGTCGTGCGGATCTGAAAGAAAGGATCGGGATCCGCACGTTGTGGTACTATGCAGGTAAAACGGTTTACTAAACATTTTTGAGGGCGCCCTTCGGGCGCAACGTTCATGCAGAGCGGAGCGATAAACGGGCGGAGCCTTAATGCCCCCGCGTCATCCTGAGCCCTCTTGCGGGGCGAAGGATCCCGAAGAACGAAGTCCGTAGGCTCAAAGGGATCCTTCGGCTTGGCCTCAGGATGAGCGCTACGCGTTCACTTTTTCATTTTTGATCATCTATGAACAAATACGCGATATATCACAGACCGGACAGCGAATACGCATATGCACTGGACAAAGAGACACTGCGGCTCGTCCTAAAGACAGAGCGTGGGGAGCCGTACAAGGAAGTCTCGGTACTCTGGAACAACAAGTATGATTTTGCGAAGCGGCGGAAGTTTGCGCGGATGCGGAAGTTATGCCATGACGCGCAGTATGACTATTACGTCTGCGACCTGAGGTGCGCGGACGTACGGTTCGCATACATATTTCTGCTTACTCTACAGAATGACGAGGAATATTATTTTTCGGAAGAAGGCGTCACGGAAGAGTATGATTTCAAACACGGCTACTATACCTTCTTCCAGTTTCCCTTCATCAACGAGGCGGACGTGATCGGTGCAAACGGATGGGCAAAGGAAGCGATCGTCTACCAGATCTTTATAGACAGGTTCAGGAGAGGGGACGGGGAGAAGGACGATACATACATCACACAGGAATGGCGGGAGATCCCGAAGGCAAAGGACTTTGCCGGGGGAGACCTCAGGGGGATCGCGGAGAAACTGGACTATATACGGGAGATGGGATTCAATGCGCTGTACTTAACGCCCGTATTCAAGTCGCCGAGCAATCACAAGTACAACATCACGGACTACAGGGCGGTAGACCCGATGTTCGGCGGGGACTGCGCAATGGACGAACTCATCGCGGCGGCGCACGGGAAGGGCATGCACATCATTCTGGACGCCGTATTCAACCACTGCGACGAGAGCGAAGCGCACTTTGCGGACGTGAAAGAGAAAGGGCGGGCGTCCGAGTTTTACGATTGGTTCATCGTACATGGCGATTTCCCTGAAAAGTATTCCCCGCGTCATTCTGAGCGTAGCGAAGAATCCCCTCAAACGAAGCTCTGCAACTACGAGATCTTTGCAGACTGTCCGTACATGCCGAAGTGGAACACGAGCGATGCGGGGGCGCGGGCGCATCTTTTGGATATCGCGCTGGGGTATCTTTCGCGGGGAGTAGACGGGCTGAGGCTTGACGTTGCGGACGAGGTATCGCACACGTTCTGGCGGGAGCTGAAGAAGGCAGTGAGCGGGAAATACGCGGACGCTCTTCTCATCGGGGAAGTCTGGCATGAGAACGGGATGTATTTAGGCGGGGACCAGTTTGACGGCGTGATGAACTATAAGCTGCAGAAGATCTTCATGGACCACTTTGCCTGCGGTAAGTATACGGCAGAGGAGACGGCGGAGAAGATCGCGCGGACGGTGATGCGTCACAGGCGGCAGACGAACGAGATGATGTTAAATTTTTTAGATAACCATGACACGCCGCGTTTTTTACGTCTGTGCGGGGAGGACGAAGAGAAGCTCCGCACGGCGCTTGTCGCGCTGTACTTTTCCGTTGGGATCCCCTGCGTATTTTACGGGACGGAACTGCCTCTCACGGGGGACGGAGACCCTGATTGCCGCAGGACGTATGACTGGGATAGAGAGGCCCGTCTTGCGCCGTTTTTGCGGGAGCTTGCGCGGGTAAGGAAACTTCTTCCGAAGGGGGAGTTCTATGCGACGGCGGAGCAAGGTGTCCTTGTGCTTGTAAGGGAGAACGGACGGGAGCGCGTGAAGGCGTACTTCGGCAAGGTAAAGACGGACGGGGAAGTCCTCTTTGAATTTGAAAACGGAAAGCTCGTAAAGGAGAGCGTATGGATCGGGACAGACTATTAGAGACATTCAAGAACATCGAAGTAACGGACAAAACCGCCGTGGAACTTTACAAGGAGATCTCCTCGGCGTGCATGGACGAGATCATGGGGGAGAGCGGGAAAACTCCCGAGAGATGTGCCTACTACTTCTCCGTGGAATACCTGATGGGGAGGATGTTCTTCAATAACCTTCTCGCCCTCGGGGTGCTGAACGAGGCAAGGGAGATCTTTGCCCGGAAGGGGTTCGATCTCAACGCGTTCGAGGACGTGGAGGACGCCGCCCTCGGCAACGGGGGTCTCGGGCGGCTCGCCGCCTGTTATTTGGACAGCGCCGCAAACGGGGGATATCCCCTGTACGGGTTCGGCATCCGCTATAAATACGGCCTGTTCCGCCAAAAGATCGTGGAAGGCGAGCAAGTGGAAGAGGCGGATGACTGGCTCAAGACATGGGGCGACCCGTGGAGCGTCCGCAGAGAGGACGAAAATGTAGAAGTGAAGTTTGCAGACATGACCGTGACGGCCGTGCCCTATGATATGCCTATCTACGGGAAGAGCGTCAATATACTGCGGCTGTTTCAGGCGGAGGGGAGCGAAGAGGCGGAGAAGATCAGCGAATATCTCTACCCCGCGGACGACACCGAGGAGGGGAAGATCTTGCGGATACGGCAGGAGTACTTCTTCTCGGCCGCGGCGGTTGGACAGCTTGTGAAGAGGTATGTGAAGCAGTACGGCAGGAACTTCAGCCATTTTCCCGAACAGCATGTCTTTCAGCTCAACGACACCCATGCCGTGTTTGCCGTGGCGGAGTTTTTGAGACTGCTCACAAAGGAATACCGTCTCACGCTCCCGCATGCGGTGGAGATCGCGAAACAGACGTTCAACTATACCAACCACACCATCCTGCCCGAGGCATTGGAGTGCTGGGACAGCAAGCTTGTGGAGAAGGTGCTGCCCGAGATCGCGCACATCCTCACGCGGCTGCATCTCCTCGCCAAGCGGGAGTGGAACGCCTGCGGATATCCCAAAGAGGAGACCGCGGAAATGTCCATCGTCCGCGGGGGGAAGTTCTCCATGGCGAATGTGGCCGTGTACATCTCGGGACGCGTCAACGGCGTCGCGGAGATCCATACGAAGATCTTAAAGGAACGTCTCTTCACGGCGGCATACGGACATGCGCCCGAGAAGTTTTTGAACGTGACCAACGGCGTGACGCAAAGAAGATGGCTGATGCTGTGCAATGAGGAACTGGCAAATTTCTACGATACACGTCTCGGACATGGGTGGCGGAAAAACCTTCCCGCGATAGAGGAGATCGCCTGCGATGACGGAGATGCCCTTGCGGCGTTCGCCCGCATCAAGGAGACCAAGAAGGCACAGCTTGCCGCCTATATCGAAAAGAGAGAGGGGATAACGCTCCTTCCCGACGCCGTCTATATCGCACAGGTAAAACGTCTGCACGAGTATAAACGGCAGTTCATGACGGCGCTCGCCATCCTGCGCATCTACTTCGATCTGAAGGAAGGAAAGCTGCCCGATTTCACGCCCGCGGTGTTCATCTTCGGAGCAAAGGCGGCAGGGAGCTATAAGCGGGCGAAGGAGATCATCCTGTTCCTCAATAAGATCGCAGAGCTTATCGCAAACGATGCGGAAGTGAACGGGAAACTGCAAGTCGTGTTTGTGCAGAACTATGACGTGAGCTATGCGGAGAAGATCGTTGCGGGGAGCGACGTGAGTTTGCAGGTCTCTACGGCGGGATTCGAGGCGAGCGGCACGGGGAACATGAAACTGATGATGAACGGCGCCGTGACGGTAGGCACGATGGACGGGGCGAACATCGAGATCGTGGAGAAGGCAGGCAAGGAGAACAACTACATCTTCGGCGCGACCGTCGAGGAGATCAATGCCCTCGGGGGGAAGTATGACCCTGTGAAGTTTGCGGAGGAACACCCCCGTATCAAGCAAGTGACGGACACGCTCACGGACGGGACGTTCGGGGACGCGGACGGGAAACTCAAAGATCTTGCCTCATCGCTCTTTGAGGAGACGTATAACCGAGCAGACCACTACTATGTTCTGTATGACCTGCTCCCGCTTGTAGACGCGCTGCTGAAAGTGGATGAGGAGTACAAGGACAGGACGCTTTTCGTAAAGAAACAGCTCTTCAATGCGACGCATGCCGCGTTCTTCTCCTCAGACCGCGCCATCCGCACCTACGCCGAAAAGATCTGGAAGATCTGATCCCCCCGCTCATCCTGAGCCCCCGCTGTCATCCCGAGCTTGTCGAGGGATCTCAATAATTAAGAATTGCGGTAGTACGCTCATCCTGACCCTGAGCGTAGCCGAAGGGGAAGGATCCCATTAGACCCACGGACTTCGTTTTTCGGGATCCCTCACATGCGTTCGGGATGACGCGATGGGCGGCCCCGCCCGCTCCTTCAAAGGGGGCAGGCAAGGGTTCTGCGTCATTCAGAGGGAGCGAAGCGACCGATGGATCCCGACGGTCGATGTCGGATTTCGTTTTTCGAGATCCCTCACATGCGTTCGGGATGACGCGATGGGCGGCCCCGCCCGCTCCTTCAAAGGGGGCAGGCAAGGGTTCTGCGTCATTCAGAGGGAGCGAAGCGACCGATGGATCCCGACGGTCGATGTCGGATTTCGTACTTCGGGATCCTTCGCTGCGCTCAGAATGACGCGGGGCAACGTGAAAAACAGAGAATACAAATTAAGGGAGGAAACATGGAAAAAGAACAAGATCATTCCGCAGGATTTTTTAGAAAAATCTGGCTTGCGATCTCATCATGGTTCGTGGGGCTGGGGCTTGCGTTCGCAGACTTTTTCAAGAAGCTGCCGCAGCGCATCGCCGCATTCGGAAGGAGACTATGGGCGCGGATGAAGGACTTCGCCCTCGGGTTCGTCCATGGGAACGTGTGGGAAAAACTCTCGTATGTTTTCATGGGCTTCGGCAACATCGGCGCGGGACAGTACATCAAGGGGGGCATCTTCTTTCTCATCGAGGCGGGATTCATCCTCTTCATGGTCCTCTCTGGCGGGAGCGCGTTTATCGGGTTCTTCACGCTCGGCACGGTCGTCCAGTCCGGCGGGGAGCAGGTGGATGAATGGGGCGCGCCCATCGACGCAGTGAAGGGGGACAACTCCCTTCTGATGCTGCTGTATGGCGTATGTACCATTCTCATCATCGTGGCGTTCGTCTGTATCTACTTCGCGTCCGTGCGGTCCGGGAGAAAGGCCTGGCAGACCAAACGCGCGGGCAACGCTCCCGCAGGGTTCCGCAGCGAGGTCTTTGACCTGCTCGACAAAAAACTCTATGATACGCTGCTCTTTATCCCCATCCTCTGCGTGCTGGCATTCACCGTCATCCCGCTCGTGTATATGATCTTAATGGCCTTCACGAGCTATGACCACGACCACCTTCCCCCGGGCGCCCTCTTCGACTGGATCGGGTTCGATATGTTCGGACAGGTGTTCACGAGCGCGAAGATCGCAGGCACCTTCTTCCCCGTCTTGGGCTGGACGCTCTTATGGGCGCTCCTCGCTACCGTGACATGCTACTTCGGCGGCATCCTCCTCGCCCTTCTCATCAATAAGAAGGGGATCGTGGGACGGCCTGTGTTCAGAACGGTGTTTGTCCTGACGATCGCCATCCCGCAGTTCATCACGCTGCTCACGATGAGCAACTTCTTACATATCGACGGACCGCTGAATACCGTCCTCATGGACTGGGGGATCATCGGGGACAGGATAGACTTTTTGGGGAGCGTAGCAAACGACGCGCTCCTGCCGAGACTGAGCGTCCTTCTCGTCAACTTCTGGATCGGCGTGCCCTATACCATGCTCATCACGACGGGCGTCCTCATGAATATCCCCAAGGACCTCTTCGAGGCGGCAAAGCTCGACGGCGCAAACCCCGTCACGCTCTTTGCAAGGATCACCCTTCCCTATGTCCTCTTCGTCACGGGGCCCTACCTCATCCAGCAGTTCATAGGGAACATCAATAACTTCAACATCATCTATCTGCTCACGAGCGGAGGCCCTGCCGTGCCGGGCTATCACATCGCGGGAAAGACGGACCTGCTCATCACTTGGCTGTATAAGCTGACGATAGAACAGAACGACTATAACCTCGGCGCGGTCATCGGTATCTATAC
>CANREC010000080.1 GCA_947629535.1 uncultured Clostridia bacterium
GCTCGGGATGACAATGAGGAACGGCAACCCCCTCCCCTACCCCTCCCCCTTCAACGGGGGAGGGCGATTTGGCGGCTCGATCACTCCCTCTTCAACGGGGGAGGGCGATATGGGGCCTCAGGATGCGCGGGCGGGGCGTGTTTTACACGCTTTCCACTTTGACGTACGCGCCCGTGTCGGCGTCCTGAAAGACGACGTAAAAGCCCTGCTCGTCCGAGAAGGGCGAGGCGGGGACAAAGACGCTCTGTTCCTTGAGGGCGGGCGCAGGGTCCTCGGCCGCGACGCAGAGGTAGCGCGGGACGCCCTCTTCATAGACGATGCCGATGAGCGATCCCCCGTTTCTTGCCCATTCGGACTGCGGAAAGGCCCACTTCAGCCGCGTATCGGGGGGATATTTTTTGAACACGGCCTGAAGTTCGTCCCTCACTTCCTTATAATATGTAAGCGAGCCGCGGGGGAAGAACACATCTTCATCCGCTGCAGAATGGCCGCCGCCCGCCGTTTTTTCTCCTTCTGTCTGCATTTGATCTTCCCCGCCTTCATCTGCATGAGGCGCCGCATAGTAGTCGCTGTCGGCGATCGCCTCGTCGTCATAGGGGACGTTCCACCGAAAGGGCACGTCTTTCTCCTCTTTTTGCCCGCTGTCGGGCGTCCCGGGAAGGGGCACGCCGGGCGCAAAGGGCACATTGGGCTCGATGGGCGAGGGCGGAGATAAGGGCGGCAGCGGCGTCGGAATGGGTCTCTTTCTGCCGTTTTCGGTGAGCGAGCGGCGCATGTCCTGCATGTCGGCCCGTTCGCTCCCGCAATACCCGAAGGCGATCGGCTCGGCGTCCGAGCGGACAAAACACAACAGCGCCGCGAATCCGCCCTTGACCGAGGGCGCGTTCGGGTAGCTCATCTTGCCCTCCAAAGCGAAACAGATCTTCTGCCCGCCGACCTGCAAAACGAGCGCATATCTGCCCTCTTTCAGGGCGGAGAGCCCCGGCATCCTCAGATCGACGGTGAGCGTCTCCCCCATCCTCTCGGCGTAGACGACGCCCGTCAGCTCGTGCCCGTCGGCAGAAAATCCCTTCTTGACTTGTTTTAAGATACAGATCCGTTTTTCGTATGCCATACATTGCTCCTGTTCCTTTCGAGTATAAAGAAAAAGACCCCGCAAAAACGAGGTTTTTTGCACGATATGTGTCGAATTTTTGAGAATTTCACAAAAGGCGCCTCACGGCAGGGAGAGGTACCGTATCTCCTTGCCCTTCTCCTTCGCATAGCCGAGCGTATATGCCGTGCCGCCGCTGTTGCGGGTGCAATAGGCGATGACGATGTCGGCGTTATCGACCATGTACCTGTCCCGCACATGGTAGCAGCCGTAGCAGTAGGCGGGATAGAGGACGATCTTTTCGTCACACCATTCGAGGAGATCCCGATACTTTTTCTTGGTCTCGAAGGAGAAACTGTTCTCCTGCCCCTCGTAGGGGATACAGGCGATGAGGCGGAGCGGATATTTCCTTCCGAGAGCGACGAGACAGTCGAGGGCGATGAGATCGAATCCCCGCGCCATGCCGCAATAGAAGGTGTCGTACCCATCGCGGACGGCCGCCTCGAGAAGGTCATAGAGACGGTTGACGTCGAAATTTTCAGGCAGTTCCCTGTGCCCCGTCAGTGCGCATTTCATTGCAGCGGCGACCTCCGCGCAAGGCCCTGTCCGCGCGGATATTTGGGACGCGTGGGTCTGATTTTTCTGCAATATATGAGCATTCTTGCCCCGTAATCTTCGGGAAGGCCGTATCTCACGGTCCCGCTCTCCCCGCCGCCCAAGAGAGCCAGCGCGGGAAGGGAGAGACGGTACTCTTCCTCATTGTCCGACTTGTAAGCGAGAAAGAGCCCGCCGACCCTGACGAAGGGCATACAGTACTCGGCGAGCGTGTTCATCTGCGCGACGGCCCTCGCAAAGCAGACGTCGAACTGTTCGCGGTACTTTTCCGTCCTTCCGAGCTCCTCCGCGCGGGCATTGACGACTTCCACATCCTTCAGTCCGAGCTCCCGCACGGCGGCACGGAGAAAGTCGCACTTTTTGCCCGTGCTCTCGATGAGGGTGAGCGAAAGGTCCTCCCGCACGATCTTCAGAGGGATGGAAGGGAACCCTGCGCCCGAGCCCACCTCGGCGCAGCGCGCGCCCGCCTGCAAAAATCCCTCTCCCGCAAGGGAATCGAGGAAATGTTTGTGGAAAACTTCCCCCTCTTCGGTCAAGGCGGTGAGGTTGAACTTTGCGTTATAGGCGAGGAGAAGGGAATAAAAGGCGTCGAATTTGTCCTTTTTTTCCTCGATTTTCCGCTTGAGCTCCTCAAAATCAGGCAGGTTTTGCTCCATACGGCAATTATAACACACTTTTTTTTGTTTATCAACCGTTTGTGAAAAGCCGTGCATTTCTTTTTCCACATTGTGGAGACATCCGTGGATAGCTTCCCCCGCGGCAATGGTTTTCCGCTCTTTCTCTCTTCGGGCGGATTTTTCTTTCCACATGCCCCCTCTTTCTCCACATTCCGTCCACACATCCTTCCACAGGTTGTCCACATCTTTTCTTTGCCGCCTTTTTGCAAAAACTGCCCGTTTTGCTTGCCTTTTTCTCCCGTTTTCGCTATAATAGAGAGGTCGGAAGGACAGGACTTGGGCTTGTCCACATTTCCACAGCCCTTATTATTACTGATATTATTTTTTCTTTAATAAGAAATCATCATCACGGAGGGAAAACGATGAAATTTGTCTGCGACGGATCGACGCTTGCGGAAGCCGTCATGAAGGTCTCCAAGGCCTGCGCCGTCAGAACGACGGCTCCCGTCATGGAATGTATCAAACTCGAGGCGTACGGCGAAGAGCTCACGCTCCTTGCGACGGACGGGGAACTTGCCATCTCCAAGGCCATCAAGGCGGAGATCTTTGAGGAAGGGGCCGTCTGCGTGCCCGGGAAACTCTTTTCCGACTACATCGGCAAGCTCGCCGAAGAAGAGGTCGCCCTCTCCACGACGGACAGGGGGCTCGAGATCCGCTATAAGGACGCGTCCTCGTGTTTCCAGACCGTCTCTGCCGAGGAATTCCCCAAGCTCAACCTCGAGATCGGGGAAAACAGCGCGGTCATGAAACAGAAGGACCTTCGGACGATCATCGCGCAGACGGTGTTCTGCTGTGCGCAGGACGATTCCCGTCCCGTCCTCAAGGGCTGCCTCATGGAGTTCAAGGACAGGCTCACGGCCTTCGCCCTCGACGGCTACAGGCTCGCGCTCGCCGACGCAGACATCGTCGCAAAGAGCGGCGAGACGACGGTCATATGCCCCGCGCGGACGCTCACGGAGATCTCGAGGATGCTCACGGACGACGAAGAGGAGATAACCATCTTCACCGAGGGGGGCATGCTCCTCGTCAGAACGGACGGCATGACCATTCTTTCCCGTCTCTATAACGGGGAATTCATCAAGCGCGAGAACGTCATCCCCACCCGCTTTACGACGGTGACGACGCTCTCGAAGAGCGAACTCATCTCGGGCGTGGAGCGTGCGGCCATCCTCATCCGCGGCGACAAGAACAACCTCATCACCCTCGACATGGGGTCGGGGCTCGTCAGGATCTCGTCGGTGTCCGACCTCGGGAACATGGCCGAGAGCGTGCCCGCGGGCATTGAGGGCGTGGATCTCACCATTTCCATGAACGCGAAATATCTCCTCGACGCGCTGAAGGCGCTCGACGAGGAGAGCGTCACCCTCTCCTTCAACGGCCCCATTTCCCCCTTCATTTTGCAGAATGCGGAGAAAAAAGGCGCCCTGTATTTGATATTACCCGTCAGAAACGCGCAATAATCGCTTGACGGAAAGATAGAAAATCCTTATAATCAAGAAAGAGACAGATAATTTGCAAGGAGCAAAAAAGCTATGAAAAGAACCTATCAGCCCAAGAAGAGAGCGAGGAAAAAGGTACACGGATTCCGTCAGAGAATGAAGACGCAGGGCGGAAGAAAGACCCTTCAGAGAAGAAGAAACAAGGGCAGAAAGCACATTTCCGCATAACGCAGGGCATATGCGCTGTCTGAGGCTGAAGAAACAGAAGGAGATCACAGGGCTTCACAGAAGCGGGAAAAGGGTTTACGCGCCGTCGCTCACCGTCATATACGTCCCGTCGGACCGTCTCAAAATGGCGGTCTGCGTCGGGAAGAAACACGGGAAGAGCGTGCAGCGGAACCGCATCAAGCGGCTGCTTCGGGCGGCCTTTTCGCGGTATGTTCCCTATCTTTCCCCCTGCTGCGTTCTTCTCATTCCGCATGTGAGCGAAACGTACACGTTTGCCGCTTTCCACAGAGACATCGGAAAAATTCTCGGAAGAGAGAAATTGATTGATCATTCCGCTTAAACAACTTGCCGCGGAAAATTCGAGATATCTGCGGCGGAAGATGTACAGGCCCATCCTACGCGGCCTCTGCATCCGCATGATTTGTTTTTATCAGAAATACTTCTCGAAACACACCTGCCTCTACACGCCGACCTGTTCGGAATACACCAAGCGGTGTATCAACAATTGGGGTGTCGTTGTGGGAATTTTGCTTGGCATCTGGAGGATTTTGCGTTGCAATCCCCTCTCCAAGGGCGGGATCGACCCCGCTCCCGAGGTCTTTTGGAAACGCAAATGGCTCCTGTAACGGAGAATCTATGCAGATATTTTCTTTGCTGGGGGCAATGGCGGACGTCATGGTCCTTCCGACGGGATATGCGATCGGGCTCGACTGGCTCGGTCATTTTGCCCGTATCATCATCGAAGGCGTCGGCATCGTCGGCCTCGGCATCATCGTCTTTAACCTCGTGCTGAAGGCCATCACCCTGCCCTTCGATATCTACCAGAGGATCTCGTCGCGGAAACAGAACCTCATCATGAAACAGATGCAGCCCGAGCTCGAGAAATTGCAGAAACAATATGCGAACGACAAGCAGATGTACAGCCAGAAGATGCTCGAGCTGCAGAAGAAGAACGGGTACAGCATGCTCGGCGCATGCCTTCCCATGATCGTCTCCCTCGTCATCCTCATCGTCGCATGGCAGGGATTCCGCGCCTATTCGCAGTATGCCAACCTCAAGATCTTCGTCGGCATGTCCGAGAGCTACAATGCGGCGGTGCTTGCCAACGGCACGGACGCCGTCGATTTTACGATGACCGAAGAGGACGGGGCGTTCGTGTTCGTCCGTCCCGCGGAGAACGGGGAAGAGAAATACACCGTGACATGGCAGAAGGACGCCGACCTTCCCGTGGAAGGCGATATCACCTATACCATGACGGAGATCGGCGAGGGCGAGAACATGCAGAGATATCTCACCGTCAAGAGCGCCGATCCCGATAAATACATCTTCTATTATTACAATTTGGGGACGAGCGCCGTCTCACGCGAATACAAGCTCGACCTCGACAGATTTGCCGCCGCGATGAAGAAACTGACGCCCGCCGAGGGCGACACGGCCGCAAAGGCCGCGTTTGACGCCGCAAACGCCTATGTTTCGGGCGATGAGGCGAGCGAGACGGCCCTCTCTTCGGCCGCGCGCGACTATTTGAAAAAACTCGGATCCGACGCCGCGGCGCAGAAGTTCCACGAAGAGGACCCGGGATTCCTGTGGATCAAGAATGTCTGGTATCCCGACGTCTCCTACGACCACCCCATCCCCTCGTACGATGACTTTCAGTCCGAATTCCGCACCGTCAAGGTGACTTCGGGGGACGAGCAGAAGAATCTCACTTCCCTTCTGACGCCCGAAAAGTACGATGCGCTGACCTTTGCCCTCGGGGAAGAAAAGGACGCCCCGAACGGCTACTTCATCCTCATCGTCCTCTCCATCGGGTCCATGCTCCTCTCGCAGATCGTCGCGATGAAGAGCAACAAGACGGCCAACCAGTACCAGACCGTCGACGGGCAGGGCGCGACCACGCAGAAGGTCATGCTCGTCGTCATGCCGCTCATCTATGCGCTCTTTGCGTTTCAGTACAGTGCGGCATTCTCCATCTATATGACCATGAGCAGTATCGTCGCGATCGTCGTGACGCTGCTGTGCAATCTGATTTTGGATCGTATCTTCAAGAAAAAGGAAGAAAAGGCATTTGTCGAGGAACATACCCGCAAACTGCCTTGGATGAAATAATAGAGAACGGCGGCCGTCATGGTCCGCAAAAGGAAAGATTCATATGGAAAAAATATTCAGCGGCAAAACAGCAGAAGAGGCCGTGGAAAGCGGGCTCAAGGAGCTCTCTCTCACCCGCGAGGACGTGGAGATCGAAGTCATCGAAGAGGGCAAGCGGGGCCTCTTTAAGTCCATTCCCGCACAGGTAAAACTGACAGTCAAGGAAAAATTGACGGACGGACAGCGGGCGGTGAAGTTCCTCGAAGGCCTTCTCCCCCTCATCGGGACAGAGGCCGTCCCCGTCCTTGCGAGCGAGGATGAGAAGATCGTCATCCAGCTCGGCGCAGAGGGCACCAAGGGCATCATCGGCAGGCGCGGCGAGGTCATCGACGCCATTCAGGCGCTTGCGGGCGCCGTCGCCAACACGGGCCGCCACGACTACAAGCGCGTCGTCGTCGACTGCGGAAACTATCGCGAGGAGCGGGAAGAGACCTTAAAGCGCGTTGCCGAAAAGCTCGCCGCCAAGGCCGTCCGCCTCGGTAAACGCGTGCGCCTCGAGCCCATGAATCCCTACGAGCGCAGGATCATCCACTCCACGCTCGCCGATTCCACGGAAGTGTTCACGAAGAGCGAAGGCAAAGAGCCCAACCGTTTTGTCGTGATCACGCCCAAGAACATTAGACAGCAGGATGACAGGAAGGGCGGCCGCAAGAACGGCAGAGACCGCCGCAACGGCCGTGAGCCCAAATACGGCAGCGAGAGGAAAAAGACGTACGAGCACAGGGATCTCCCCTCTGAGGCGACGCCCGAATCGTCGGGAACGAGTTTCTCCCGCAGCGGAACGCCCGGGTACAAGAAGGGCGGATTCTCGGGATTCTTCGGGACCTTCCTCGGCAATGCCAACGACGAGGAGCCCGCAACCAAGCCCGATCCCACCGACGAAGAGTGATCCACCTCCGCTCATCCTGCCTCGCACGCTCATCCTTCGCCCCGCAAGGGGGCTCAGAATGACGCAGGGGGCGCGACCCGCCT
>CANREC010000081.1 GCA_947629535.1 uncultured Clostridia bacterium
ATCTCCACCGCTTGTCATCCCGAGCGTAGTCGAGGGATCTCCACCGCTTGTCATCCCGAGCGTAGTCGAGGGATCTCCACCGCTTGTCATCCCGAGCGTAGTCGAGGGATCTCCACCGCTTGTCATCCCGAGCGTAGTCGAGGGATCTCTTCCTCTGAGATTTCTCGACTTCGCCTTCGGCTCCGCTCGAAATGACATAAACCTACAGACTTTGTTTGAGGTGATCCTTCGGGCCCAAAGGCCCTCAGGATGAGCGGGCGGGACGGCGAAGGGTCCGCCGCGCTCAATAATACCCGTATTCCGTCACATATGTGCCGTTTTTTGAGATCGTGACCATGACGTCGCCGAGTTCGTCGATGCGGTAAACGTCGGCGCCGACGGCGGCAAGGCGGTCGAGCGCGCCGTCCGCGGGATGGCCGTACATGTTCCCCCTGCCGCAGGAGATGACGGCCGTCTCGGGGCGCAGAAGGTCAAGCCATTCCGCACAGGACGACCCGCCCGAGCCGTGATGGGAGACCTTGAGAATGTCCGTCTCCTCTAAACGGACGGCATAATTCCCGCTGTCAAAGAGATGCTCTTCGAGTTTTTCGGAGAGTTTTTGCTCACTTATGAGCCGATTTTCGCGTTCTTCGGAGATGTCGCCGCCAAACAGGACGTTGACGCCCGCATAGCTGAAGAAGAGCACGGCGGAGCTGTCGTTCAGGTCGCTCTCGTCGACGGAATAGGGCGAAATGCAAACGGCGTATGCGCCCGCACGCGCCAAGACGTCATAGCGGGTGAGCGTCTTTATCTCGGCGCCCTGCGCCTGCGCCTCCCGCACAATGGCCTCATAGATGCCCATCGAGGCGGGCAGAACGGGCAGGTACACTTCCGCCGCACGCCAGTCCCGAAGAAGGGCCGCAGCGCCGCCGCAGTGGTCGGAATCGGCATGCGTGATCGCCAAAAAAAGCGTACTTATGTGCAGGTTTTTCAAATATCGCAGGATGTGATCGTCATGTTCCCATGTGCCGTCGCCCGCGTCGATGACGAGGGCCGAGCCGTCGGGAAATTCGACGATCTCGCAGTCGCCCTGCCCGACGTCGAGAAAGTGGATGCGGACCTCGCCCTCATCCCTCTCCCCGATGCCGTAGGCGGGAAGAAGGCGGCGGATGGGCCAAAGCGCGTTCCAGACGCCGATCGCGGCGATAATACAGACGGCAGCAAAGATGCCCGCCGCCCGCAACAGAAACCGCTTTAATTTGCGCTTTTTGCGTTCCTTTCCCGTCATGGTTCTTCTCTCGTGCTTTGTTTGGTAAAATATGTGTTGAAAATGTTCCGAAACAGAGGGCTCAGAATGAGCACTACCTGCCCCCTCCTTGGATGGGGGTAGGGGGTTGGGCAACGACGAACATGCCCACCTCAGTCACCTGCGGTGACAGCTCCTCCTCGGGAGGAGCCTTACTGTTCCGTGGGTCTATGTCATTTCGAGCGAAACCGAAGGCGAAGTCGAGAAATCTCTATTGCGGTGGAGATCCCTCGACAGGCTCGGGATGACAAGCAGTGGAGATCCCTCGACAAGCTCGGGATGACAAGCAGTGGAGATCCCTCGACAAGCTCGGGATGACAAGCGGTGGAGATCCCTCGGCAGGCTCGGGATGACAAAGGACGCCTCGGGGCGCCGAGCGTCCCCCACCCGAGAGGCGGGCGTCAAGAGCAACGCAAGTGACGGAAGAGGCGTCGTTCCGATCCCCATTCAATACAATAATTTCGCCTCGTCGGGGAGGGTGAGGACGGCGGCATCATCGCCGCGGACGGTATACTGCTCCTCGTGGTAGGTCCTGTGCCCGATGAGATAGATGCGTTTCCGTTTCCAGCCCCCCTCGACGTCCTTGGAAAAATACCCTTCGGAGAAGATCTTGTCCATGAGGCCGCGGTTGAGTTCGATGACCGCGGCGCTGTATCCCTTTGCGAAACAGTCGATGATGTCGCTGCGGATGCGCATGGCAAGATATACGTCGGAGAGAACATACCCCTCGCGCGTGCAGTGCGGGCAGGGCTTGAGCATGAAGGAGCGCAGCTCGTTGTTCGTGCGCTTGCGGGTGAACAGGGCGACGCAGAGTTCGTTCATGGGGAAAGTCCTGCACTTGGACTTGTCCCCTTCTAAAACTCTGCCGAGCTCCTCGTCAACGGCGAGACGGTGGCTCTCCTCCGCCATGTCGATGAAGTCCACGGCGATGATGCCGCCGATATTTCTCAGCCGTACCTGCCGCGCGATCTCCCTCGCCGCAAGCAGATTGGTGTTGAATACCGTGCTCTCGAGGTCCATGTCCCCGATATATTTGCCCGTATTGACGTCGATGACGGTCATTGCCTCCGTCGAATCGATGACGAGATACCCGCCGTTTTCGAGCGCGACCTGCGTATTGGCGAGCTCATAGATCTGTTCGGAGAGGCCGTATTCCGTGAACATGCTCCTCTCCCCCTTGTGGAGCACGACCTTCTTCTCCCCCACGTCGCTCCGCATGCGGGCGAGATGCACGACGCGTTCGTAGAGTTCCCTGTCTCCGACATAGATGCCGGACACTTCCCCGAGCGAGTCCCGCATGACCTTGACGGGGAGCGCCCACTCCCGATAGACGGCAGTGCCGACGGGGGCTGTCTTTGCCGTCTCGAGGACGGAGCGGTAGATGCGCTTGAGATACTCCGATTCTATCTTTAAGTGCCGTTTGGTGGCCGTCTCCGCCGCCGTACGGACGATGAATCCCTGCCCCTTCTCACGCAGCTTGTCCGCCTCTTTGAGCAGGCTCTCGCGCACGGCGGGGTCGGTGATCTTCCTCGAGATGCCCAAAAAGTCGGTATTCGGAAGATAGATGAGCGTTTTTCCGACAATGGACAGCCCGCAGGTGACCTTTGCGCCCTTGTTTCCGCGGGGGAGTTTCTCGACCTGAACGAGGATCTCGTCCCCTTCCTTGAGTTCTCTTCGCGCCGAGGGGCCCGCCGCGCCGTCATAGGAGCCGAGGCGGTAGGGACCTTCGTCGAGGGGCAGATAGCAGTTGCGCTCCATGCCGCAGGAGACAAACGCCGCCTGCATGCCGGGGACGATGTTCGCGACTCTTCCCTTATAGATATTCCCGAGGACATCGCCGTCCCTGTCGCTCTCGACGCCGACTTCGACGATCTTTCTGTCCTCCGTATAGACCACGAGCTGCGTGCCGCAGAAGCGGTCGAAAAACCATTCTTTTTTGCTTTCCTTCTTCACATCCGTACTCCGAAAGCGTTCTTCAAGGCCGATTGTATCATAATTGAACGTTCATTTCAAGACTTTTTGCCAAATTCAAGGGGAAAATGCCGAGAGCGGGCGGGAATAGTCCCCCGTCCCGAGCGCGGCGAGGAACTCCTCTTCCGTCATTTCGGCATAGAATCCGTCCTCGTTGAAAAGCAGAAGGGTGAGATACCTGTCCTCGCGGAGAAATCTGAGGGCGTCCGAGAGGGGCATCTGCGCGGAGACGGCGACGCGGTATTCCTCGATCCCCCTTTTGAAGGCCTTCTCGCGGGAGAAGGACACGCGGCGGTACTCCCCTCCCCCGAAGGCGCCTGCGGCAAGGAGCGCCGAGAAGGGCAGCGCCGTCCACACAGGCGAGAAGAAACAGGTATAGATAAAATATCCGAGCGTTCCGAGGGCAAAAAGCAGCGTCACGGCGCGGCAGAGAAACATCGCCCGCCTCTCCCCGAGCGGCCTCAAAAAAAGACGCAGGATCCTGCCGCCGTCGAGCGGCCACGCGGGCAAAAGGTTGACGAAAAAGAGGGAGAAGGACACGAGCGCGGCAATGTCCGTGTAGGCGTACGTCTCGGGATACAGCCACCACAGCGCCACGAAGAGCATCCCCGTCGCCCCGTTGGCAAGGGGCCCAGCAAGAAGCACACAGAGCTCCTGCCGTTTGGAGATCCCGCAAAGATCCCCCTTCACGACGGCGCCGTAGGGCATCAGGACGATCCTGTCGAGCTCGAATCCGTACCTTCTCGCGGCGAACGCATGGGCGCACTCGTGCTCGAGCGCCGCAAGGATCGCCGAGAGAAAGAGAAGCAGGGATCCCGTGCATGCTGACAGGATCCCCATAACGATACAGAGCGGGTGAACGCTCAGGCGGTCATGCCCACGCAATGGTATTTTCCGCGACCGTGTAGCTCTTCAGGAGCCCGCCGTCCGAATAGAACATCACGCGGACCTGCCCTTCCCCATCCGTATAGGCGAGGGGCACGTTGCTCTTCACCGACTGGCCGACGCTGTAGTAGACGTCGTCGAGGCCGCTGATGATGGTCGAAAAGGAATCGGAATGCTTGAGCTCCACCGTGTACCCGCCCGTCTTGTCGCCGTTGACGGAGACGAGGGTGCCCTCGCAGGGCGCATAGACCGAGCAGTTCGCCGTGAAGGAGAGGACGCCCGTGTCGGAGACGGCGAGTTCGACGTCCTCGAATTCATTGACGATGGGCGAAAGCGTAAAGTCCTGATAGGTGCGCGTGTCCGCGGCGGGCTCCGGTTCCCCGCGGAAGAGACTGCGCACAAAGGTATTGATGGCGCTCTGCGGAATGAAGATGTTCGTCAGAAAGATCGCGGCGCACAGGGCGCAGACGGCGGCAAATTCCGCAAAGAGAAGGCGCTTTATCTTGCTGCTCCCCTTCACGGGACGCTCCTCGCGCTCGATGGGCGTGCTCTCCGCATAGAGCGGATCGTAGCTCTCCTGCATGCGGTCGTTGACCTTTTCGACGACTTTGTCCTTGAGTTCCTCTTCCCCGCCTCTCTTCCGTTTCTCCTTCTTGGTGACGGTGACCGTCTCCACGGGGATCTCGAGCATCTCTGCATAGCTCAATTCTTCGTTCATGACACACCTCTTTGCTGTTTTGTCGGCGGTTTCCCCGCCGTAGCAATCATAATGTATGCCGCGAGAGGCGCATTTAGAAGAAAAAAACTCTGTCGATATCGCTCGACAGAGTGGGAATGTTGGAGAATATACTTGTTGGCCGCCGCCCCGCCCCGCGCTCATCCTGAGGCGTAGCCGAAGGATCCCGGCAAACGCGCGGAGCAATGGCCCGACAACGCGTCATTCAGAGGGAGCGCAGCGACCGACGGGATCCCGACGGTCGTTGTCAGACTTCGTTCCTCGGGATCCCTCACATGCGTTCGGGATGACGCAGGAGGGCGTAGCGAGGGACGTGAGCGGCCCCTTCCGCTAAAGAGGCAACTGTGGGAAGGGACAAAATCAACGTCATTCAGAGTATTTCGCACATCTGATGACCGTTTCGGCGGCGAAGAGGACTTCCTCTTCCGTCGTCTCTCTCCCGAAGGAGAACCGAACGCCCCGCTTCGCCTCTTCCTCGCTCCGCCCCATGGCGCGCAGGACATGCGAGGGAAGAGCGGCATGCGCCGAACAGGCGGCTCCCCCCGAACAGGCAACGCCGTTCAGATCGAGCAGCGTCAGAAGGGCGTCTCCCCCGCGCGCAAAGGTCAAGTGGGAGATGTTGGGCGCACGGCGTTCGCCGTCCACCCTCACACCGTCGCCGAGGGCGGAGAGGATCTTCCCCTCGAAGAGCTCCCGCATCTTCCCCGTGTGAGCGCAGAAATTCTCCCGCTCCGCCTGTGCGAGCCGAAGGGCCTCGGAAAATCCGACGATCCCCGCGACATTGAGCGTCCCCGCACGGAGAGACCGCTCCTGCTCCCCGCCCGCGATGAGGGGCGTCAGCGGCACCCCCTTTTTGACGACGAGGGCGCCGACCCCCTTGGGCCCCCCGATCTTGTGTGCGGAAAGGGAGATCGCGTCGGCGTAAGAGAGGATCTTTTTCAAATCGAGCGTCGCCGCCGCCTGCACGCAGTCCGAAAAGAGAAAGGCGCCGCGGGCATGGGCGAGGGCGGAGAACTCTTCCACAGGCTGCATGCAACCCGTCTCGTTATTGACGGCCATGACGCAGACAAGCGCAAGGTCCTCGGGCATGATGCCCTCAAAATCTGTCTTGAGCACGCCGCTCTCTGAAATCGGACATGGTATGGCCATTTTGCATTTGCGCATGGGGATCGCGGACATGGTGGCCGCATGTTCGATGGGAGAGTGGAGAATGCTCCCTTCCCCGATACAGCGGACCGCCCAGTTGTCCGCCTCCGTCCCGCCCGAGGTAAAGTAGACCTCGGAAGGTTTCACGCCGAGCGTTTCGGCGATCCTGTCCCGCGCCTCGGTGACGGCCCGCGCCGCCCTTCTCCCGAACCCGTGCAGGGAATCGGGATTGCCGAAGTTGTCCCGAAAATAGGGCAGCATGGCGGAGAGGACTTCCTCTCTCACGGGCGCCGTCGCCGCATAGTCAAGATACACGTTCATGCGTTTATTATACCGCATCGCCCCGCTCTTGTCAACGGTGATCTTCCCCTCATCCCCCCGCTCATCCGGAGCCCCCAAATTGCCCTCCCCCGTTGAAGGGGGAGGGGGTTGCCGTTCCCCATTGTCATCCCGAGCTTGTCGAGGGATCTCCATGTTTCCATTGTCATCCCGTGCGTGTCGAGGGATCTCCATGTTTCCATTGTCATCCCGAGCTTGTCGAGGGATCTCCATTTTTCCATTGTCATCCCGAGCGTGTCGAGGGATCTCCATCACAATAGAGATTTCTCGACTTCGCCTTCGGCTCCGCTCGAAATGACATAGACCTACGGAGCTCCGCCCGTTTGCCGGGATCCTTCGCTGCGCTCTGAATGAACGCCCATTTCACGACTTCTTTCTACTCGTTCTTCTGCGCCAAAAAAGGCACCCTTGTCGGGTGCCTTTTTTGGCGCAGAAGACGAGATTCGAACTCGTGCTACCTTACTCGGTACTACTCCCTTAGCAGGGGAGCCCCTTGAGCCTCTTGGGTACTTCTGCACGTCGTCGAGACAAACTTCGCTCTGAGCACTTCACGCAAGGCGTAAAGTGCATTTTCGCTGCGTTGTCTCTCCTCTTCCCAAAAAAATACTTCGTCTTTTTTTGGGATCCCTATTGTGACAAACTTCGCTCTGAGCACTTCACGCAAGGCGTAAAGTGCATTTTCGCTGCGTTGTCTCTCCTCTTCCCAAAAAA
>CANREC010000082.1 GCA_947629535.1 uncultured Clostridia bacterium
AAAAGACAAAATTTCAATTAGCCGAACGGACGATAGGCATCTATACCATAGGGATACCACTCTATAATTGGCCCTAATTTCGACAATTGGAACATCAAACAGTAATTTGTAGGAGAAGTGTATTTTGAAAAAATTTGCAAATGTAATCATTGCAGTTGTAACATTGATATTGTGTTTTACATTATCTGCATGCGGAAATAAATATGTAAGCCACTATAGTGCTACGGTGATGGTAAGGACAAATACCTCAAGTAAAGCGTCGGTTTCGTTCGATAGTTTTAGCGGAACATATGTAATGCACTTGAAGAACAATAGCGCAGACAAGGTATTTATTGATTATGAAGGGACATTGGGAGAAGGAAAGATAAAAGTTTACTATGATTTTAATGATGAAAAGTTGAACCTGTTTGACATTGAAACCGACGGTTCTGTTGACGGAAAAACCGAAACTTTTACCGGCAATAAAACGATTTACATAATCATTGAATCAGACGGCAAATGCAACGAGGGCAGTTTTTCGTTTGTTTTGGAAAGATCAAAGAAATAAATTTCAATTTTGCGGAGGGATCATGTCGTCAAGCAAGGAATATCTGAATTTCATTTTAGAGCAACTATCCGACTTAGAGGACATAACCTACAAGTCAATGATGGGGGAATTTCTGATTTACTATCGCGGCAAAATTGTCGGCGGTATCTACGACGATAGATTGCTCGTTAAACCCGTGAAATCGGCTTTATCCTATTTGCCCCAGGCAGAGTATTCTTTGCCGTATGAGGGCGCAAAGGAAATGCTGCTTGTGGACAATGTGGACGACAAGGCTTTTTTGACAGGATTATTTGAGGCAATGTATGACGACCTGCCGATGCCCAAAATGAAAAAGCTGTAAATTTCAATTTCGCCGAGAGTAAGGCTTTGGATAAGTCGTAACCCCACACAATTTCACAAAAATACTACGTTTTTAGTGGGGATCCCGAGGGGGTCAAGGGAATGCGGTGATGGTTCGACTACGCTTACCATGACGCATTTAGAATGACCTGTTTCCGTAGGTCTGATGGGATCCTTCGCTACGCTCAGGATGAGCGCGGCGAGCGTCGCGCGTGTGGAAAGAATTCGTTACACAGAATTTTCTGCATTGTACATTCCCCGTGGGTTGATTTTCGGGCGGGAAAGTGATATAATGATGCAGGAAGGGAGAATATGAAAAAGAAAACGCAGGTCTTTATCGTTTTACCGATTGGTTTGGTTCTTGCGGGAATTGTTGTAGGCACCTATTTCTTCGATCCGTCATTCATCTCCGATCTCTATAGGCTGACTTCCATGATCATCGCGACCCTTTGGGCTTTTTTCATCGTTCCCGCGGTGCTGCTTGCCATAACGATGGGGACGAGGTATTTTTTAAGTAAGTCGCCTCAAGAGGCATTTCGGGACGGAGTACTCATCGGCGTGCTCGGATTCGGGGGACTGTTTGCGCTCTGCCTTCTTGTCTCGCCCGTCGCAGGCATGGTGTGGTATGTGTTTGCGATAAGAGAGGCCATTGCGGAAGAAAAGGAGAAAAAGGCCGAAAGATCCCGCAAGGACGACGATATTTTCGATCTTTGAGCCATGCAAGGGGCCAAAATGAAGGCGAATCGTAATACTATGCGTGACATAGTATTATCAAATATCAAATCAAATGGGGGGAGATCCATGAAAGTATTACTTTTGAACGGCAGTTCGCACACAGACGGCTGTACCGCGCGGGCGCTGAAAGAGGTCGAGGAGACCTTGAATCGGGAGGGGATCGCGTCGGAGCTGTTTCAAATCGGGAACAAGGACGTGCGGGGCTGTATCGCCTGTGGCTACTGCAAGAAAAACGGCAAGTGCTTTGTTGACGACATCGTAAATGAGCTCGGCGCAAAGTTCAGGGATGCGGACGGCATCGTCGTCGGCTCTCCCGTGTACTACGCTGGATCGAACGGGAGCGTCATTTCTCTTCTCGACCGTCTGTTCTACAGCACTTCCTTCGACAAGACGATGAAGGTAGGTGCGGCAGTGCTCTCTTCGCGTCGTGCGGGCAGCACATCGGCATTCGACGAGATCAACAAATATTTTACCATTTGCGGCATGCCGATCGTCTCTTCCACCTATTGGAACGAGGTCCACGGCTACTCAAAAGAAGATGTTGAAAAGGACAAAGAGGGGCTTCAGACGATGCGGAACCTCGGCCACAACATGGCTTTCCTCGTTAAATCGATCGCGCTTGGGAAGGAGAAGTTCGGACTTCCCGAAAAGGAACGGGGCGCTTGGACTTCCTTCACCGAGGGACTTTGAGCTTTGCGGACGCCTTTGCGGCGTCCCTTTTTTGTTTCAAATTTTCATTCTTCACAAAAATATGAAATATTTTATTTCAAGATAAAATATTTCGTCAAACCGTTGACGAAATGTCTTTTCAATGATATAATACCGAATGCAAAACAGAACGGGTCCGTGAAATAAGGGGGGATCCGCTGTAAGGAGAGAAATATGCTGCATTATACACTTGACGCAAAGAAGAAGGGTGTTGACGTATCCAAACATCTCTACGGGCTCTTTTTCGAGGACATCAACCAGTCGGCCGACGGTGGCCTCAATGCCGAGATGGTCATCAACAACTCTTTCGAGTACGAGTACTTCACCTATGACGACTACAACTGTGAAAGCGCTGTCGAATCCCGCAAGAACAAGCTCTTTTATTGGGATATTTACGGCGCAGGTCCCAAAAAAGTCACGACAAAGGGGGGGATGAACGCAAACAATCCCTCTTACCTTCACCTCGAAGTGGGCGGAATCTACCATTTGGAGAACCCCGGTTACTATACGAACGGCGGATATGATATCTACGGCATGCCCGTGGTGAACGGGGAGACCTATCATTTCTCCATGTGGGTGAAACGGCTCGGGTTCAGCGGCGTCGCAAAGATCTTCATCAGGGGCGCCCACGGCAGACACACCACGATCGGGGAGATCGCCATTCCCGAGGGGACGGACGGTGATTGGATCAAGGTCGGCTGTTCGATCGTTGCCGAGAAGGACACGATGGGGCGGCTCTGCATTACGCTTGAGGGCAACGGCGAGATCGGAATCGACTACGTCTCTCTTCTGCCCGCAACCGTTTGGGGCGACCCCAAAAAGTACAGAAACGGCAAGCTTTCTCCGCGCATCGTTGAGGCGATGAAGAATTGTCATCCTTCGTTCCTGCGTTTCCCCGGCGGATGCGTCGTCGAGGGAGACGTCGGTTTCGACTACCAATACAAGTGGAGAGACACCGTCGGGCCCCTTGAACAGCGCCGCCAAAAGCCGAGCGTCTGGCGCTACATGCAGTCCTACGGCATCGGATTCTATGAATATTTCTGCCTCTGCGAGGACCTCAATATGGCGCCTCTTCCCGTGCTCCATTGCGGCCTTCTCTGCCAGATCCGCATGGGCGAACAGCGCAAAACGGGCTACCAGCGCATCGTTCCCGGGACGAAACAGTTCCAGAGCGAGGTCATCGACAACGTCGCCGACCTCATCTATTTCGCAAAGGGCGACATCTCTTCGAACGACAGGAACGAGGCATATTGGGCCAAGGTCCGCTCCGACATGGGGCACCCTGCTCCCTTTGAGCTCGAATATATCGGCATCGGCAACGAGAACTGGGGCTATGAATATTTCGACAATTTCGCCTCCTGCCTGCTCGGCGTCCGCCAGTATATGTACAAGGGCCGCATGACCGACCTTCTCAAGCTCTTCAATATCACGATCGTGACAAGCGCGGGCGTCGATATCCGTCCGCAGGACAGCAACGATTCGTGGAAAACCATCAACGAGAAGTATCGCGACATGATCGTCGACGAGCACGTCTACAATTCCTATCAGTGGTTCATCGACAACACGAAACGCTATGATTGCTATGACCGTGACGGCGCAAAAGTCTTTATGGGCGAATATGCGATGCACACGATGTCCGACGGCAGGGGACGGCTCAACGGCGACAATAACCTCAAATCTGCGCTTTCGGAAGCGGCCTTCCTCACGGGATGCGAGAGGAACTCCGACGTCGTCAAGATGACCTGCTATGCGCCGCTCTTCGCTTCCACATATCACTATCGCTGGACGCCGAACATGATCTGGTTCAACGCCCGCGACGTTATGCTTACGCCCAATTACTTCGTGCAGCAGATGTTTGCCGCGAATGTCGGGAAATACACGCTCAAGGACGTCTCCGCGGTCGATGACGACAATGCGGGCGGGCTCCTCATCGGCGGCCATCGCACGGCAAGCGCCGTTTCCAAGGTCCTCGTTCGCGACATCGAAACGGGCAAGACGCTCTATGAACACGATTTCAAGGACGGTATGGGGGACTGGAAAGTGTATCCCAACTGCTGCGGCGGGCACATCGAGAACGGCGAGCTCATCATCGAGGAGAGCGAGGCCTTCAACGGGTTCTACTACGACGCGCAGAAATTCGGCAATTGCGAGGTCGAGATCTCCTTCCGCCGTCTGTCGGGGGAGCAGAGCTTTATCGGCGGCGTCGGCGTTTCGGACGTCAGGGACATCGGGACGATGGACAGCGCGGGATTCTCTATCTGCTGCCAATACGGCAAGAACCACAAGGGTTACGACGTTTCCTTCGATAAACGTGTGGACTTCATGCGTACCGTCTGCGAGATGATGGGGAAGGATAAGTTCCTCGGGTATTCTCCCGAGGGGAACGTCATGAAACTCGTCTATACCCAAAAGACGTTCACGGCTTTCATCCAAAAGGACGGCGCGTGGCATGAAGTGCTCTTTAAGAACATCTGGAAGGTCAACGAGCGCGTGTTCCAGTCTGCGACCGTGGACGACGGCAAGATATATCTCAAAGTCGTCAATGTCTCCGAAAAGGACGAAGAGCTGTCGGCCGAACTCACAAACTTCGGCAAAAAGACCAAGGCGCACGTTACCACCCTTTGGGATGAGGATGTCACCGTCATCAACGAGATCAATGTGAAAGCGGGCAAAAAACACAATATCGAACCCGTTGAGACAGACATCTCCATCGAGGGCAATGTATTAAAAACGACAGTCAAGAAGAACAGCGTCACGGTGTTCGTCATCGAATAATGGGATCATGAGATATTGCAAAGACCTCCTTCGGGGGGTCTTTCATAAAATCGAAGAAAACGGGGAGAACCATCATGAAAGTTGGTGTGATCGATGTAGGCGGCGGATTCCGCGGGATTTATGCAACGGGCGTGCTTGACTTTTGCCAAGATAATGCGATCGAGTTTGATCTTGCGCTCGGCATCTCAGCGGGAAGTGCAAATTTGGCTTCGTTTGTTGCGCGGCAGCGGGGAAGAAACTATACATTCTATACCGAGTATGCCTTCCGCAAGCAATACGCAAGTTTGCGAAATTTCATCCGCGGGAGAGGGTTTTTCGACGTGGATTATGTCTATGGAACGCTGTCAAACAGTGACGGGGAATACCCGCTTGACTATCCTGCTCTGCGCGATAACCCTGCTGAGTTTATCGTGATCGCAACGGACGCCGTCACAGGGGAGGCGACGTATTTTGATAAAAGTTCACTCTCACAGGATAACTATGCGCCGTTAAAGGCATCGTCGTCCATTCCGTTTGTCAATAAGCCGTATTTCATTGAAGGAAAGCCCTATTACGACGGTGCGCTCGGCAACCCCGTTCCCGTTGAGAAGACGTTTGAATTCGGCTGTGATTTGGTTGTTCTGATTTTGACCAAGCCCGAAAATGTTCCGCGCGGGCAGGGAAACGATACAAAACTTGCAAAACGGATCAAGAAAAAGTACCCCAAAGCGGCCGAACAGCTCACACTTCGTGCGCAGCACTATAACGAGGGAGTCGCCGCCGCGCAGGATCATGCAAAACAGGGCAAACTGGTCATCGTATCTCCCGACGACACCTGCGGCGTGGATACGCTCCACAAAGACAGGGAATCGCTCAAAAAATTATACGCAAAGGGCTATGCCGACGGGCAGAAAATCAAAGATTTTTTGCATGCAAACGGCCTATATGAAAACGACTGAAATTCGGCCCAAAAGATCGAATTGAGTTTCTTTCCAAGAAGAAACAGGATAAGGATCGTGGGCATACATGTTTCAATCGCCCATCAACAAGCGGTAGCGGGATCATAAGTCAAAATGTTGTCTTTTCCCGAAAACTCCCGCAAACTTTCATGCGATATCGAGTTTCCACTAAAATTTTGATATTTCTTATGTTAAAAACCCTTGCAAAGCATCACCTTCCGCAGTTTGCAAAAATCGACGTGTTCGGCGAAAATCAAATTCCGCTTTATAAATGGTTGGAAGAAAACAGCAAATTTGAGGGATTCAGCGGTTTCATGGGAATGATCGTTTCGGCGGCAGCAAAAAAGAACGACAAGGATTACAAAAATTACGGGTGGCTGTAACGGAAATCTGAAAGCGATCCCTATTCTTGTCAACGGCATGAAAGCGGAAGAAGAAAGCAGGGCATAAATTATGGATAAATACGACGCATTAAAACTTGAAAATCAATGCAAAAACGGCGAGAAAAAGTTCTCGCCGTTTTTGTTGGTTGACTCAAAAGTGTATTCCGATAAAAATTTTCTCTTTGCGATTCCCTATGGAACACACCCTTTCGGGGGCTTTTTTCATATTCGGAAGGCCCTGCGCATATCTTATAGGGATGCTTGCGTTTCTTCCGCCGCGACTGTATTCTGCCGTGCAACATGTCGATCTCAATACGCTCTATGAGCTCCGCGTGCGGGCGGACAAGCCACTCATGGGCAATGTTGCGGGGGTATCCCGCTATCTCGGGTCATACGGCGTGACGGCTAGGCGGGGAGCGCTC
>CANREC010000083.1 GCA_947629535.1 uncultured Clostridia bacterium
ATGCCGTACCCCTTCGCCGAGAGCGTCCCGCTCCCCCTCAAGAGTTCCGCCACCGACCTCATGCGGCGGGCCAAGGAAGAGGGCTCTCCCGCGGGCGGCGGCCCCGTCCACACCAAGGAAGAGGGGCTTGCCTATCACGCCTTCTTGCAGCATGTAAACTTCGGACGGAGCGCGGGGGAAGAGCTCAGACGCATGGAGCGGGAGGGACTTCTCACCCCCGCCGAGCTCGCCCTTCTCGACGAGAAGAAACTCGCCCTCATTCTCTCCTTGCCCTGCTTTGCGGGGATCGAGCACAAGCGCATCTGGCGGGAGCAGACCTTCCTCGCCCTCATCCCCGCGGGGGAACTCATCGGCACGCACGCCGAGGACGAGATCCTCTTTCAGGGCGCCGTCGACCTTCTCGTCGAGGACGGAGAGGGATTTACCGTCATCGACTATAAGTTCTCGGGCCGCGGCGACGAGCACATCCGCGAGGCCTACGCCCTGCAGATCGCGCTCTACAAAAAGGCCGTCGCCCGCGTCATGGGCGTGAGGGAAGAGAGCATCGGCGCACGCATCGTCAACATTGCCCTTCTCCGCGAGATACGGATGTAAAATCCGACAAAAATCGGCGATCTTTCTCAAAAATCTCCCGTGCAAGAGGTCTATCCTTGTACGGGAGATCTTGTTATGGAATATTTTTCTGGACTTTCGGAGTTTTTTTGTAGCCTTCCGTGGTGGTGCGCCCTCGTTCCGCCCGCCGCGTTCGTCCTGTTCGCAGTGCCGCTCCTGTTCTTTCGTAAAAGAAGGGCCTACCGCTATCTCTCTTCCCTGTGCCTTACGGCGGAAGGGCTCCTTTCCATGGGGAGCGGGTATGTCCTGCTCAGCGTTCTGCTCTGCGCCGCGGCGGCGATATTGCTCTATCCCTTATGCCTTCTTCCCAAGCGGAAGAGAAAGAGCATAGAGGAGCTTGGCAGAGAAATCATCGGGGAGAGCGAGCCGACGAAAGAACGGACGACGGAGAAGAGGCCGCCCAAGATCTGCTGTTTTGAACAGCCGCGCGGCGAGACGGCCGAGGAGCGGGGGATGAAACTCTCGCACGTCATCACGCTCCTCGAGAAACTGAAGAAGGAGAAACTGACGCCCGCAGACAGGCTCGAAGTCGAGATGCTCTCCCGCAGCGTGGAGGGCGCAGAGACCCGCCCGCTCACCGACGAGCAGACCGACCGCCTCAGCGACGACCTCTCCGCCGTCCTCCGCCTGATGGCAAAGTACAGCTGAAAATTGAACGCATAGCGCTCATCCTGAGCTTTCCTCTCCGCCCCCTGCGGCAGGGGGCGGAGAGGTGGGGACGCCCACAAACGCAGTCCGTTGGTTCAATGGGATCCTTCGGCCGCTGACGCTCCCTCAGAATGAGCGCGGATCTTCTACGGACCATTCTAAATCACGGCGCGTGGCGGTGTCTCCCCGCCTAAGCGCACCCTATTGGTACCCTACGGGGACCTTACTGCCTGAATGAAATACAGATCTGTCGGCCGCATGCGTCATTGTGAAATACGGGAATTAACCCCTCGATGAATTCTTTTCGCCCTTGAAAAGAATTCACCGAATTAGTACACGTTCGTCAAAGTGTTGACGGTGAGGGCGAGCAGGCGGCCCTTCCGCCGTGCGCGGGAGAGGACCTCGGGCGTGATGCGGTCCCCCGCGAGCGCGACGATCCCGCCTTGCGCGTCGAACACGCTCCTCGCGACCCGTTTCCCGAGCAGGTTTCGGCTCCCAAGCTCTCCTCCCGCCTGCACCTGCACGACAGACGGGGCCTTCTTTTCGGCCGTCTCTTCTGCGGCAAACTCCTCTGTGGCGGGCTCTTCCGCGGAGAGCTCTTCCGCGGCGGACGCGGGCGCATCGGACGCATTTTGGGTGGGGGACGTCTCGGACACGGTGCCCCCATTTTCCGTCTGAGGCCTCTTCAAGGCCGTCTTTGCGTGCCGCTTGGGCGCGGGACGTTCGCCCGAAAGATACACGACGACGTGGTCCTCTGCGACGACCGAATCCGCCGCATACCCCGTCCGCACGCCCTCCTTGACGAGGAGAAAGACGGGATCGCCGTCGCCGAACAGCCAGTCGCACACGACGCCGAGGTCGGCCCCTTCCTCCGAATAGGCGTGCATGCCGATGGGGGCGGGGACCCCGTTCGGGGCCGTGACGCGCTGCCGCGTGGCGATGACGGCGTCCGACACCGACTTCACGGCGCGGGCGGGAAGAATGAATTCTTCCTCGTCGCCGTCCGCAGCCGCGAGGGCCGCAAGCGTTTTTAAGTCGCGGGAGAGGTAGGCTCCCGTGACATATCCGAGCTGTTCTCCCGTCGGGGAGAGAATTTTTTTGCCCATGAGCGAAGATAATTGCATGATTTCACCTCTTTGCCCTATGGTATGCGAAAGGGGAGAGGCCTGTACGGAGATTTTTTGAAGGAATAGGGTGGATTTTGTCAAAAGTGAAAAGGAGCTCTTCCCGAAGGAAGAGCCCCTTTCCATGTGAGGTATTTATGAAAAAAGTTTTTTTGTCCGAAAACGGAATTACAGCTCGGCGAAGTACTTGATCGTGCGGACCATCTGCGAGGTGTAGCTGTTCTCGTTGTCGTACCACGAAACGACCTGTACCTGATAGGTGTCGTCGTCGATCTTGGTGACCATCGTCTGCGTCGCATCAAACAGGGAACCGTAGGTGATGCCGATGACGTCGGAGGAGACGAGGGGTTCTTCGGTATAGCCGAAGGACTTGGAGGCAGCCGCCTTCATCGCCGCGTTGATGGAATCCTTTGTGACCTCTTTGCCCTTGACGACGGCGACGAGGATGGTCGTCGATCCGGTGGGAACGGGAACACGCTGTGCGCTGCCGATGAGCTTGCCGTTGAGTGCGGGGATGACGAGGCCGATCGCCTTCGCTGCGCCCGTCGAATTGGGAACGATGTTGATCGCCGCGGCGCGTGCACGTCTCAAGTCGCCCTTGCGATGAGGGCCGTCGAGGACCATCTGGTCGCCCGTGTAGGCGTGGACGG
This sequence comes from uncultured Clostridia bacterium, assembly GCA_947629535.1. Lineage (GTDB taxonomy): Bacteria > Bacillota > Clostridia > Christensenellales > Borkfalkiaceae > Gallimonas. Next base: position 3,035 of record CANREC010000083.1, read on the forward strand.
TCGTCATGATGCCGGAAACGATGGGATATGCCTTATTGAGGGTGTCCGCCATGGGAGCGAGGCAGTTCGTCGTGCAGCTTGCGGCCGAGATGATGGTATCCTCCTTCTTCAGGGTCTTTTCGTTGACACCATAGACGATGGTGGGAAGGTCGTTGCCCGCGGGAGCGGAGATGACGACTTTCTTCGCGCCGGCATTGATGTGAGCCTGCGCCTTTTCCTTCTTGGTGTAGAAACCCGTGCACTCGAGCACGACGTCTACGTCAAGTTCGCCCCAAGGAAGATTTGCGGCGTCCTTCTCTTCGTAGATCTTGATGGTCTTGCCGTCAACGGTAAGGGTCCTCTCTTCGTCGTTCGCGGAGACGGTGTCGGCGAGCGCATATCTGCCCTGCGCGCTGTCATACTTGAGAAGATGCGCGAGCATCGTGGGGGTGGTGAGGTCGTTGATGGCGACGATCTCATAGCCCTTCGCGCCGAACATCTGTCTGAATGCGAGACGACCGATGCGTCCGAATCCGTTGATTGCAACCTTTACGTTTGCCATGTTGATACATCCTCCGATATTTCTTTTTGGCGCTTTCCCGCGCCATTCATACATCACATATTTTACCACGATTTTCCTGCGCCGTCAAGGGTCTTTTTGAAAAATAAATGTCCTGAATGAAAAATCGGTTTTTAATTTTGAATTATCTATTGCATTTTCGGGCGAAAAGCATTATAATTGAGAAAAAAACAGGGAGGATAGTTCCAATGCCGTTAGTAACAACTACGGAAATGTTCAAAAAAGCGTATGAGGGCCACTATGCCGTCGGCGCGTTCAACGTCAACAATATGGAGATGATCCAGGCCATCGTCGAAGCCGCGAATGAATGCCGTTCCCCCGTCATTCTTCAGGTCTCCGCAGGCGCAAGAAAGTACGCCAACCCCGTGTACCTTCGCCACCTCGTCATGGCCGCTGTCGAGACGACGGATATCCCCGTCGCCATGCACCTTGACCACGGCGCCGACTTCGAGATCTGCAAACAGTCCATCGACGACGGGTTCACTTCCGTCATGATCGACGCCTCTTCCAAGCCTTGGGAAGAGAATATCGCCATCACCAAGAAGGTCGTCGAGTATGCGCATGACCACGGCGTGGTCGTCGAGGCCGAACTCGGCAAGCTCGCAGGCATCGAGGACGACGTGCACGTCGCCGCCGACGACGCAATGTTCACTTCTCCCGACGAAGTGCAGGAATTCACCGCCCGCACGGGCATCGATTCCCTTGCGATCGCGATCGGGACTTCCCACGGGGCTTATAAATTCAAGCCCGGGCAGGATCCCAAGCTCCGCATCGATATTTTGGAAGAGATCGGCCGCCGCCTTCCCGGGTTCCCGATCGTCCTGCACGGCGCGTCGAGCGTGCCGCAGGATCAGGTCGCCGTCGTCAACAAGTTCGGCGGTTCCATGCCCAATGCCATCGGCATTCCCGAGAGCGAGCTCAAGAAGGCCGCAGCGCTTGCCGTCTGCAAGATCAACATCGACTCGGATCTGCGCGTCGCCTTCACGGCCGCCTGCAGAAAGCATTTCTCCGAGCATCCCGACCACTTCGATCCGAGACAGTATCTCGGCGACGCAAGGGCGAACATGAAGGAGATGGTCAAGCACAAGATCGTCGACGTTCTCGGTTCGGCCAACAAGGCATAAGTTTTTGTCAGAACATAAAAAATCGGCACATAAGTGCCGATTTTTTGCTATTGAGCGTCTGCTCATTCTGAGGGCAAAAGCCTTCCCCCTGTGGGGGGAAGGGACGGGGTGGGGATCGTCCTTATGGCCACGGGATCCCTTCGGTCGCTGCGCTCCCTCTGGATGACGCGTTATGTTCATGCAGAGCGTAGCGATGCATCCCAGCAAACGGGCGGAGCTCCGTAGGTTCAATGGGATCCTTCGGCTACGCCTCAGGATGAGCGGAAAAGCCTTCCCCCTGAGGGGGGAAGGTGTCTGCCGTAAGGCAGACGGATGAGGGGCATTCCAATTGTTAGCACCCCTCCTCAGTCGCGCAAGGACAGCGCGACAGCTCCCCCCCTGAGGGGTGAAACCTTCAAATTATGCGTCTCCGTAGGTTCAATGGGATCCTTCGGCTACGCTACTTCGTCGCTGCGCTCCTCGTGCCGCGCTTGGTGCAATAAGAATGCGCGCGGGGCAGAATGAACATAAAAAAGACCGCAAATATGCGGTCACTTTTCATATTGAATGATATCTTCCACGCGGCAGTCTAAGATCTCACAAAAATCATCGATCTTTGCCGTGCTGATGCCGTTGCCTTTTTTCATGCGGTCGATCGTTGCGCTGCTGATATTGTGTTGATGAATGAGCGCATACGTCGTGATGCCTTTTTTCTTCAGCGTTTGCCAAAACGGAGCATAACTTATCATATTTTTATTATAAAATCATGCTATTTTCTTGACAATACTCATAATTATGACTATAATAGAAGAAAATGCCGTAAAACGGTGAAAAAAGGAGGATCTAAATGAAAAAGAAAGTGCTATTTGGGATCACGGCGGCTGCGCTGGCTGCTGTGATGTGCGTCGGGTTTTCCGCTTGCGGCGGAAACGCAGAGAGCGTGAGGGGCGAGGAGGTCACGGAAAAGCAGTGGAATTCCGCCCTTGACTATTTCACGGAGGAAGATGCGGTCTATAAGATCGAGTGCAGGGAAGAGCAGGTCGAGGAGAGAAAATTCGAGTACATCGACGAGATCCTGTCGGGCGGCGCCACCTGCGTTCAGACGATCGAGGCCGTCAAAAACGGTACAAAAGAGTATGTCAAGCAGACCAAAAAGCTCGATTTTTCGGGCGACTATAAAAAGATCGCCGCTGCCTTGGATCAGGAGATCGAGGAGACCGATGAAGAAGATGAAACATACGCAGAGAGCAAGGATGGCGTTATCACGGTATATTCCAAAGACGACAATGAGAAGTGGACGACGAACAAGGGATATTCTTCGATCGCCTACGGGAAAATCAGGGAAGTCCTGTCGAATATGAGCATATCGCTTTCCTACAGCTCCTACGAGTACAGCAATGATTTGATGGGGTACATTCTAAAGGATTCCCAGAAGAGAGATTCCGTGTACGTTTTGAAGTTCAACGGTGACGGCAAACTTTGTGCGATCTATTTTGAGTATGAGACGGTCACGAAATCGGGCAACCGTGAACACACCATGAAGGATATGTTCGACGTAGTGATCAGCTATAAAGCGGAAAATATTACACTTCCGACAGTGAAGTGAGACATAGGAAAAATAAAAAATCGGCACATATGTGCCGATTTTTTTTGTTCTTGACCGCCCGTTCATCCTGAGGGCAAAAGCCTTCCCCTTGAGGGGGAAGGGGAGGGGTTGCCGTTCCTCATTGTCATCCCGAGCCGCGCGTAAGCGCGTGTCGAGGGATCTCAAGGGAGAGATGTCTCGACTGCGCTCGACATGACAAAGGGTTGCCTTCCCCCTGAGGGGGGGGGGAGGT
>CANREC010000084.1 GCA_947629535.1 uncultured Clostridia bacterium
GCGAACAGCGACACGGAGAGCATTGATCTTCGGCTTGCCGTCCTCTCCGCGATCCACTTCATGAACGCGGAACATACCCAACTCTTTGAACTCAAAGCGCGGGAGTGGGCGGGCGACCGATAAAAACGCTGATATAAAAAAGACCTCGGCGTTTTGTTCCGAAGTCTTTCATGCTCTGCTCAATGACTGTTTTAATAGAATTTTTTGGTTTTTTGCCGTGTCCCTAATCCTATTAAACACATTACTTCCAATCGAAGTCAAGCCGCTTCCGATTGTAATTTTCGTCAATCCGCTACAGTTCTTGAAAGCACCCTCTCCGATTGAGATCACGCTGTCGGGGATAATGATCTCCTGCATCTCTTTATAACTGAACGCCTTGGCCTTGATCGAAGTCACAGGAAGTCCATTAAATTTTGAGGGAATTGAAAGAACGGTGCCGAAGAACCCCCCGTCATTGACATAATAGCTTTTACCGTCATCGTTCAACTTAAAGAAAAGTCCATCTACCACGTTGGTTGAAAATTCAGGGTTTGGGTTAAGGTTAGGGTTTTCCCCCTCAACGACGGTTTCGTCGCCAGTCCCGTTACCGCTACTGTCACTTCCATCGTTTCCACTGTTCTCACTGTTTCCATTGAGATTACCGCAGGCCACCAGGCCAATGCAAAGGCAGAGTGCACTTACAACAGCAAGCAGGACGAGCCAAAATCTTTTTTTCATAGTTTTTCTCCTTGTTCCAACGAATTTATGACAATATTATAACGGAAATTCGATAAAATGTCAACGAACTTTCGCTAAATTATTAACGATAAAATGTTTATAATGTTGTCATGGATATCATTGAAAGAATTAAGGAGCTTCGCGACGAGCGGGGTTGGAGCACAAATCAACTCGCCCTCGAAGCGGAGCTGACGCAGTCTACGGTTTCAACCCTTCTCACAAAGACGAACTCTCTGCCGAGCCTTGATACGCTCACACATCTGTGCGACGCATTCGGCATGACCCTCGCCCAATTCTTCATGGAAGAGGAGGAGAGCGAGCTCGTCAGTGCGCAGGAGAAGGTCCTTTTGGAACGATATCGGAAGTTGACCGAAAAAAAGAAAAAAGCGGTGCTTGCACTGCTCGACGACTGAATGATGAAACGGACCGTTTGAGGACGGTCCGTTTTTTGATGGGGAACAGGGGGGAGGTGTTTGGCTCCGCGTCGTCCGCTCATCTTGAGCTCCTATCTCGCCCTCCCCCGTAAGGGGGAGGGGTAGGGGAGGGGGCTCAAACGAAGTCCGTAGGTTTGCTGGGATCCTTCCCCTTCGACTGCGCTCCCTCAGAATGAGCGGGGGACAATATGAATAAGAAAAACCGCGGCGAAGAGCCGCGGCTTTTCTATTACACAAAGGAGTTTGGTGTGGTCAGATCCGCTTGTCCTCGTGGTAGTGCGTGTGGAGGACCTTGTGCGCCTTCTCGCTGTTGGGAGCGCCGAAGTACTCGTCATAGATCATCTTGATGACAGGCGTCTCACTCGAGCGGCGGTATTCGTTCTTCTTATCGCTCGAATAGAGCGCCTCGGCACGGAGCGACTTGAGATCCAGACTGTTCCTGATGCTGTCGGGGAGCGTGGGCTGGCCGCCGCCGTTGACGCAGCCGCCGGGGCACGCCATGATCTCGATGAAATCATACTTTCTCGTGCCGTTCTTGAGCCCTTCGATGATCTCCTTGGCATTGGCGAGGCCGCTTGCGACGGCGACTTTGATCTCTTTGCCTGCGATCTTATAGGTCGCCTCTTTGATGGGCTGCGTGCCGCGGACTTCGGGGAAGTCGATGACTTCGAAGTCTCCGTCGAGCATCTGCGCCGCGACGCGGAGGGCAGCTTCCATGACGCCGCCGCTCGCACCGAAGATGGTGCCGCCGCCCGAGCAGGCCGCAAAGGGATCGTCGAATTCCTCTTCGGGAAGGGCATTGAAGTCGATGCCTGCCGTCTTGATCATGCGGGCGAGCTCCCTCGTCGTGAGGGCGGTGTTGACCTCGCCTTCCATCTCGGGGCGGGTGCACTCGTACTTCTTCGCCGTGCAGGGGATGACGGAGACGACATAGAGATCCTTGGGATCGATGCCGTTCTTTTCGCAGTAATAGGTCTTGAGGAGCCCGCCGAACATCTCCTGCGGCGATTTGCAGGTGGAGAGGTGGGGGATCATCTCGGGATACTTCTGTTCGACGAACTTGACCCAGCCGGGGCAGCAGCTCGTGAACATGGGCATCGTTCCGCCCGTCTGGATGCGGTTGACGAGCTCGGCGGCCTCTTCCATGATGGTGAGGTCGGCCGTGACGTCCATGTTGAACACTCCGACGTTGCCGAGCCGTCTGATCGCGGCGACCATCTTGCCCTCGACGTTGGTGCCGACGGGGTTGCCGAAGGCCTCGCCGAGCGTGGCGCGGACGGAGGGAGCCGTGAAGAACACGACCTTCTTCTGAGGATCGGCGATGGCCTCCCAGACCTCGTCGACGGTCGTGCGTTCCTTGAGCGCACCGACGGGGCAGGCGACGACGCACTGGCCGCAGCCGACGCAGACGGAGGACATGAGGTCCATCTCGAATGCGCTGCCGACGTGGGCGTTGTACCCTCTCTGGATGGCGCCGATCGCGCCGACCGCCTGTTTGTTGCAGGCCGCGACGCAGCGCATGCAGTTGATGCACTTATCCCTGTCGCGGACGACATAGGGGGCGGAGTAGTCGATGGGATGGCGGGTATCGTCGCTTGCGAAGTAGTTGGGATCGCAATTGTACTCGATGGAGAGACGCTGGAGTTCGCAGTTGCCCGCTCTCTCGCACGCGAGGCATTCCTTCTTGTGCTTTGAAAGCATGAGCTCGAGGGTCATCTTGCGGCTCTTTCTCACCTTTTCGGTGTTGGTCTTAACTTCCATGCCCTCGGCGGCGGGATAGACGCACGCGGCGACGAGGCCCCTTGCGCCCGTGGCCTCCACGAGGCACATACGGCAGGAACCGACGCAGTTGACGTCCTTGAGGTAGCAGAGGGTGGGGATGACGACGCCCGCAGCCCTCGCCGCGTCGAGAACGGTGGAGCCTTCGGGAACGCTCACGGGGATATTATTGATTTTCAAATTGATCATGTTAGCCATTTTTCTGTCACCTCACTTTCTCTCGACTGCCTTGAATTTGCAGTTGCTCATGCAGACGCCGCACTTGATGCACTTCGCGGGATCGATCTCGAAGGAAGCGAGCTTGTGGCCGGGCGCGACATAGTCCGTCCGCGCGATCGCCGAGACGGGGCAGTTCCTCGCGCAGAGACCGCAGCCGATGCACTTCTCCTTGTCGATCGTGTAGTTGAGGAGCGCTTTGCAGACGCCCGCCGTGCAGCGGTGGTTGTAGATGTGGTCCTCATATTCCTGCCTGAACTTGCTCAGGGTGGAGAGGACGGGGTTGGGCGCCGACTGGCCGAGGGCGCAGAGCGAAGAGGCCTTCATGTGCTCTGCAAGGGCCTCGATCTTTTCGATATCGCCGTCCTCGCCCTTGCCTTCGGTGATCTTCGTGAGAAGGTCGAGAAGGCGTCTCGTGCCGATACGGCAGGGGGTGCACTTGCCGCACGATTCGTCGGCCGTGAATTCGAGATAGAACTTGCTGATGTCGACCATGCAGCTGTCCTCATCGAGGACGATGAGCCCGCCCGAGCCCATCATGGAGCCGATGGCGACGAGGTTGTCGAAGTCGATGGGGGTATCGATGAGGTCTGCGGGGATGCAGCCGCCCGAAGGACCGCCCGTCTGGGCAGCCTTGAACTTCTTCCCGTTGGGGATGCCGCCGCCGATCTCTTCGATGATCTCGCGGAGCGTCGTGCCCATGGGAACTTCCACGAGGCCGACGTTGGTGATCTTTCCGCCGAGCGCAAAGACCTTGGTGCCCTTGCTCTTCTCGGTGCCGATGGAGGAATACCACTTGGCGCCCTTCATGATGATGGGATTGATGTTCGCCCACGTCTCGACGTTGTTGAGAATGGTGGGTTTGCCGAAGAGACCCTTGACGGCGGGGAAAGGAGGACGGGGACGGGGTTCGCCGCGGTGACCTTCGATGGAAGTCATGAGCGCCGTCTCCTCGCCGCAGACGAACGCGCCCGCGCCGAGACGGATGTCGATATCGAAGTCGAATCCGCTGTCCAATATGTTCTTGCCGAGCAGGCCGTATTCATGCGCCTGCGCAATGGCGATCTTCAGACGTTCGACGGCGATGGGATATTCCGCACGGACGTAGATGTAACCCTGATGGGCGCCGATCGCGTAGCCCGCGATGGTCATCGCCTCGAGCACGCAGTGGGGATCGCCCTCGAGCACGGAACGGTCCATGAATGCGCCGGGGTCGCCCTCGTCGGCGTTGCAGCAGACGTACTTGACGTCGCCCTGCGAGGCCTTCGCAAAGGACCACTTCCTGCCTGTGGGGAACCCTGCGCCGCCTCTGCCGCGGAGGCCCGAGTCGAGCACTTCCTTGATGACGTCGTCGGGCGTCATGGAAGTGAGGACCTTTTCAACGGCGGCATAGTCGCCCGCGGCGATCGCCTCTTCGATGTCCTCTGCCGCGATCACGCCGCAGTTTCTGAGCGCGATGCGCATCTGTTTCTTGTAGAAGGGAGTCTCCGCAAAGGGGGTGATGGAGCCGTCCGTGTGGATGGTATCCTGATAGAGGAGTTCCTTGACGATCTCGCCGCCCGGGATGAGGTGCTGTTTGACGACCGTCTCGACATGTTCGGGGGTCATCTGCGCATAGAAAGCGCCTTCGGGATAGACGATCATGATGGGGCCGAGGGTGCAGAGACCGAAACAGCCCGTCTTGACGACGAGGACGTCGTCGATCCCGAGCTCCGCCATGGTCTTTTCGAGATGTTCGATGACCTGCTTGGAGTGGGAGGAAGTGCAGCCCGTACCGCCGCAGACGAGGACTTGCTTTCTGTACCCCGTGTGCTTGGCCATCTCTTCGGCCTGTTCACGCACGAGCCTTCTGACGTCGATGAGTTCTTTTTTGCTCTGACGGATGGCGTCTAATTCTTTCGTTGTCATTTTTCGGCCTCCTTGTAAGAATCGAGGATCCCCTTGACCTTATCGGGGGTGAGCCTGCCGTAGACTTCTTCGCCGACCATCATGACGGGAGCGAGCCCGCACGCGCCGACGCAGCGGCAGCTGTCGATGGAGAAGAGCCCGTCCGCAGTGCATTCGCCGCACTTGATGCCGAGTTCCTTTTCGACCGCCTCGAGGATCTTGTCGGAGCCCTTGACGTAGCATGCCGTGCCGAGGCAGACGCTGATGCGGTTTTTGCCCTTGGGTTTGAGAGAAAACTGCGAGTAGAAGGTGGCCACGCCGTACACCTCCGAGAGAGAGATGCCGAGCCCCTCCGCAATCTTCTTCTGAACGGGCATCGGCAAATACCCGTAGATCGCCTGTGCTTCCTGCAGAATGTGCATGAGGCAACCGGGCGTCGAGCGCGATGCTTCGATGACGGCTTCAAGCGCTTGGGCCTGTTCCGCCGTTCCGCATTTCGCTTCACACTGTTCCATACCAACCTCCTTGAATGTTATCCGTTTAAGGCCCTTTTCCGTACGATCCGAGCCCTTATGACTTAAAGTGAGTATATTATAGCATAGTCGCGGCGGGATTTCAACCCGTTTTCGCAATTTGACAGAAATTGTCGGAAAAATTATTTTTTGCCGAAAATGCCACGGGGACGGCGGGTCATCCCTGCGGGGGGCGGTTTTCAGATCACACTTCCGCGACGCATTCGACTTCGGCGAGGACGTTCTTGGGGAGTGTTTTGACGGCGACGCAGGAGCGGGCGGGCCTCTCCGAAAAATACTTGCCGTAGACGGCGTTGAAGGCCGCAAAATCGCTCATATCTGCGAGAAAACAGGTCGTCTTGACGACGTTTTGAAGGCTTGTCCCCGCCGCCTCGAGCACGGCCTTCAGGTTGAGGCAGATGCGCTCGGTCTGCGCCTCGATGCCGCCTTCGACGACGTTGCCCGTCGCGGGGTCGATGGGGATCTGGCCCGATGTGAAGAGCAGGTTTCCGCTCCGCACGGCCTGCGAGTACGGCCCGATGGCCGCAGGTGCGTTTTCTGTGTGGATCTTTTGCATATATGTCTCCTTTTTTTTAATTCGAACGATTTCTTTTGCTGCGCAAAATAAATGCGTTCGAGGGGTCGGCTTTGTGCATTTCATAGCCCTATCACCCCACGAACGGTGTTTCCTTGAAGGACAACAAGGCGCAAGTATGCGCCAAATGGGGTCGCCCACGGCGGAA
>CANREC010000085.1 GCA_947629535.1 uncultured Clostridia bacterium
GCGGAGACGCCCTTGCGCCCGCAGAATTTTGTGGATCGAGTGACTTTTTTGTGCAATTGTGTTCATCTAATAGGTTATTAGACGGCCATTTGTGCTGTCATTATACTATACCGCTCGGAAGATGTCAATAGTTTTTTGAAAAAAATTTTCAAAAATTGTCAAAAAATGTTTTTATGAAACAAAAATAGCGAAAAATTTTTTTATTTTGTACGCCTATTAACCTAATAGACGGCCATTTGTGTTAAAATAACCCATCGGGAGATCCCCGACGGGTTATTTTTTGTTTGAAAATCACATACAGTTTATTTTATCGTTATGAGGAAAGCCCTTTTTCTCCACCCGAAAAAGTTAATTTTCTTCCCGTGGAAAGATGTCACCACGGCATCTAACACATAGAGCGCCTCTCATGCACCTTTTCCATCACAAAGGCGCGAATCAAAAGCTTACATTATAAAATATGAATACTTTATAAAGAAGAGTTGTTTATGTTATTTCCATAATTGTATTATAATTGTTTCACAATGGCTATGAAAAATTCTCCTATGATCTTAATGGTGAAAACCAACATACAAAAGTTCATGCGACAGAAGGGTGTTTCTGTTCGTGAATTGGCTCTGCGGACGGACTTGACCGAAGTCGCTATCCGCAACTGGTTTTCTGCGGCAAATTACTCTCCGAGTTTAGCCAATATCGAAAAAGTTTGTGCCGCGCTTGAAATACAGCCCTTTGAGCTGTTCTGCGACACTGGAGACGACGCCATTCCTTTAACGGAAGAAAAGAGAGCTCTTCTCGAAAAGTACGACAATCTGACCCCCAAGCAAAAGGCGGCTATCATGACCATGCTTGATAGTTATCTCGAATAAGCACATGACAAGACGATGGATCCACAAAAGTTTAATCGGATACTCGGTAAAATCGAATATGACAAGCAAGCGATCATTCCCATCTACCAAGAGTTCTATTCCAAGATCATCATACATCTTCGCTGCCGTTTCGGGAAACTCATCTGCCCTGAAGATGTTGCCTCCGAGGTTTTTGCCGCGCTTTTGGAGGGGAAGGAGCATGAATACGTCAACGCGCCGACCCAATGGCTCTTCGCAATAGCGGACAACAAAGCCACCGATATTTTGCGGACGCGCCATGAGGAAGTCGCCTACACCGACGCCTTAAACGCGTCACCCGATTTTGACTTCTCCGGTCTATGCACGGACGTTCAGCTTGCCTTTGAGCATATCGATCTGCAGTCGCGAAAGATCCTGTACCTGCACTTTTGGGAAGGATACAGCCACAAGGAGATCGCCGCCATGTTTCACATGACCTGCAGCAATGTTCGCTTAAAGGCCAGCCGCGCTTATAAGATCCTCGAAAAATATTTGTAACATTTTTGCTTTTCGACCCGACTTTATTTGTATAGGTATATATACCAACAGGAGGAAAATGAAAATGTTACACTTTGCATCCATTGGCTTAAGCTGCCTTCTTGTACTCGGCACGTTTGCCGCACCCTGCTCGATCCGCACGAACAGCGAAGATGAGATTACATACTGCGACTCAGCAGTCGTCTATGACGACAATGAGTACAACTTGCTCGCTTCTTCGATGAAGACGTTCAGTATCCCCTATATTTCGCGCGATTATACAAAATACGATTTGGCGATTTTCTGCCCTAAATACACTTTCGCGCCGACAGCAGGAGCGTGCGCCCCCATCGCGGCGGCAAACGTCGTGGGTTTCTACGACAGATACGATGAAAATTTGATCCCCAACCATAAATCGGGCACACCTGTGGGGGAATGGTACTCTTATGCATTAGAAGATGATGCTGTAGAAAGTGTTATTCGCGAATTGTACAGCCTAATGGGAACAACCACTTCCGGTACTACAGAAGATGAGTTTTTGGATGGATTGGAGAGCTTTTGTAAAAACAAGGGGAAAAAGATGGAGACACATTCCTGTATGTCATGGGGATCCTTCAGTTTCTCCAAAGCACAATCTTATATAGAAGATTCCAATATGCCCATTGTTCTGTTTTTAAGTGGATACAATGTAGGGTACAGTACAACTGAAGGCAATGAAGATTTCTTCTCCTTTTACACGTCCGACGCAAACCATGTCATGGTAGGATTCGGATATTTTACCTATGTCTATCAAACCTCGGACGGCACATTAACAAAGAATTATTTCAATGTCGCCTCGGGCATAGCAGGCAACTCGACCGGGATCTACGATATCTCGCTTGACACCAAAATCAATGATGCCTTGGCCATCCGTATCTACTGATCATGAACGTAAAACGCTATCTGAAAAAACAAGCCCGTAAGGATCAACAGGCAATTATAGAGGCCGACGAGGGCAAAACGCTCCGCGTGTTGGGGATAGATTATCCTGCGCCCAAGCAAAAAAGCAGAATGCTACCTTCGATATTGGGCATTGCGGGGGCGGCCGTTTCCATTGTGCTTATCGTTTGCATCATTACCTTTTATCCATTCCAAAGCAATGTCGAATACATTGATGCTAATTTCGAAAATCGTACCGCTTCCTTGACAGAGATGAACTCAGAACTGCATGATTTTACCTTCGAGGTTGATGAGTCTGTGTATTCTATCCGCCTAGCGCGAATAAGTGACCGTGTCAGCAATGATCTTTTATACTATACTATCTCCTTAAATAGTTACGATTCGCTTGTAACAATGGACATAGTCGCCGTCTGCAATCCTAACTTTGAATATAAGGATTTCGAGTATTCAAAAGCCCCGACCTTAAAAGCTCTCCCCCTCTACGACGTTCTGTACGATTTTCAAACGAAACCCGATCCTCAATTCGGTCTTGACTTGCTCTCCTGTACCGCTGAAATTGACGGAAATCGAGATATCGTTTATGTAAGAAAATATCAGGAACTCCTTGTGCAGCCCGAACCTGCTTTTTTCGACATCATCCAAACAATCGTAAAACCCGCGGAATAGCGATACGGGTCATAACGGCGGCGATGCCCTCGCCGCCGTTTCTTATATGATCCTATCGTTTCGAGCGATCTTTGACGAGCTGTTCCCGCGCTCTCTTCGTCCATGCGGTTCAACCATCCTTTTGTATCCGATCGTGGTTTGGAGACGAATCGGACCGATGGCGGCACGGCCAAACGGGAAAACGTTTCTCTATGTCGTAATTAAGTCCCGCTTCGCCCGCTTTCTCCCATTTCTGGATGATCTCAAGGCATTCGATATAGGCGTACTTTTCTCCGATGGAAAAATCCCCGTCCATATCGTTGATTTCCAAAAGGTAGTCCTCAAGCAACTCTATCAGGTATCTTAAGATCACTTCTGCTGTCTTTTCCATTTTGTTCCCTCTTCATTTTTATCAAATACTCGAGATCTCGCCGCGCGGATCGTGTTCGCCCACCGTCCTTCAGATACTCTGTATACTAAATAAGTCGAATGAAAGCGACAAAATGTTACAAAATAATTATCATGCAGACTTGTAAAAAATGCCCAAGGCGCTTTTGCGTTTCGGGCATTTAGGGACCGACCAAATTGAACGTAATAATGAACGGGATCCAACTAAATTCGGCCTCATGGGCTCTTTGCAGTATGCCATACACGACTTGATATATCGATGTTCCATAAATTTCCCTTCATTGATATCATACTCTGTTTTTGTAGTCATATCAACAATTTAAGTGGGCAAATCGAAAATGTTTTGACCCCATGTATAAAAACGCATTATAGCGCAAGACAAGAGGCATCTCTATAGATGCCTCTTGCCTCTTTTCTGCGTTGCGGGGACCATGTCTCAGACATGGCGCCTGTCATGTGATATTACGAATGCCTTTACGCCTTCTTCGGCGGTTGAGGACGGCGGACGGCCTTGTACAGAGGTTTCAAAGGAAGATGCAACTTGCTCGGCGAAAGCTTTGCGTTATCCACAACGATGACTTCCTGCGGGGGATTGTCGGGCGATTTGTAGAGTGCGATCTCGCCCTTCTCCCATGTCTTTCCGTCGGGATCGAACCAATACACTTTCCTCCCGCGGCGGCGGAACATGACGCCCACGACCTCAATGCCGTCTTCGTCCCTTTCCTCATCCTTATAGGACTGAACGTCTTTCAGTTCCTTCTTGGACAATTCCTCCACTTCCACCTCGGCTGCTTCCACAGGTTCTTCGACGGGCTCTTCCGCGGGCTCTTCGGTCGGCTGTTCCGCAGCGACTTCCACGGCGGGCTCTTCCGCGGGAGTTTCCACGGGCTCCTCGACGGGTTCTTCAACAGGAGTTTCTGCGGGCTCTTCTACAGGCTCAACAGGAGTTTCTGCGGGCTCCTCGGCGGGCTCCTCGGCGGGCTCTTCGGTCGGCTGTTCCGCAACGACTTCCGTGGCGGGCTCTTCTACGGGCTCTTCCGCGGGCTCCTCAACGGATCCTTCAACGGGAGCTTCTGCGGGCTCTTCTACAGGCTCAACAGAAGTTTCTGCGGGCTCTTCCATAGGCTCTTCAACAGGAGTTTCTGCGGGCTCTTCTACAGGCTCTTCGGTCGGCTGTTCCGCAACGACTTCCGTGGCGGGCTCTTCTACGGGTTCTTCCGCGGGCTCCTCGACGGATCCTTCAACGGGAGCTTCTGCAGGCTCTTCTACAGGCTCAACAGGAGTTTCTGCGGGCTCTTCGGCGGGCTCCTCGACGGATCCTTCAACGGGAGCTTCTGCAGGCTCCTCGGCGGGCTCTTCTACAGGCTCAACAAGAGTTTCTGCGGGCTCTTCTACAGGCTCTTCGGTCGGCTGTTCCGCAACGACTTCCACGGCGGACTCTTCCGCGGGAGTTTCCACGGCGGCGACTTCCTCAGCGGTATTCTGCGAAACGGTTTGCCCCGATGTTCCGTTTGTGACCTTGATGAGGCCCCTTTCGATCAATGGCTCACTGTCCTCATAGGGAAGATAGTGATCCTCTTCCGCACGTTCAATGCGGCTGACACCCCACGCATTCATCAATTCCGCGATCAATTCCTTGGCATACCGTACCCGCCGTGCATTTTTTATACGGTACATACAGGGCGTATCGGCGTATGAAGCATATTCGGAAACGTCTTCAACCTTGTATTTTGTGTCCTGATAAGCGGCGGGTTCGAGAGGCAGGTAGATGCAGAGCGTGTGTCCGCGATACCCGAAACGGGCAACGATGTTTCTCCCCAAACGGAAACTTTCGCGTTTCCAACTCATGCGTGATTTGACTTTTTTATAGGTGAGCAGGTCATTTTTGAGTTCTGCATACCATGCCTTCGTCTGATCGCTCGATTGGATGAGCCGCGCCACGAAACTCCTGTCGTACCGAGGTCTCCCGTCAGCGAACACTCCGACAAGGCCCTCAGCGAGATCTTCATCAGGCTCTTCGGGCTCTTCAGCCTCTTCTTCGGCCTCCTCTTCCATCGGTTCTTCCTCTGCCGTTTCCTCGGCGATAAGTTTAACCGTCGGTTCTTCGACGGGCTCCTCCGCGGGAACTTCGGCGGCCTCTTCAACAGGCTCTTTGGCGGCCGCGGCAGCGGTGGCCAATGCGTCGAGAAGTTCCTGCGGCACATCGCCCCCCTCTATCTTGATGAGCCCTTCCACAAATAGCTGCTTCGTGCTCTCATAGGGAAGATAGAAGTCCTCCGTTTCATGCTCAATGCGCTCTGCGCCAAGCCTTTCCATGCTGTCGGCGATCAATTCGAGCGCGTACTTTGCACGGCGCCCGTTCTTGATACGGTACATAAGGGGCGTCTCTCGCACGGAAGTGGCGTCTCCCGACGGCTCCACCTTGTACTTGGTTTCGGCGTATTCCGCAGGGTCGAGGGCAAGATAGAGACACAAGGTCTTGCCGCGCATGACGATCTTAGCCGCAACGTCCTTCTTGCGCTTGAATGTCTCCCGTTTCCAACTGATCCTCGACTTCACGTTTTTATAGGAGAGCAATTCATTCTTGATGAGCGTATACCATGCCTTGGTATCGTCGTCCGCCTGTATGTATTTTGCCATAAAGCTCTTGTTGTAGAGCGAGGTAAAACTTGCACTGTCCTCTAACCCGATCTCTTCCTGCTCGGGCATTTCCGTAAAAACATCTTCGACAGGCTCTTCGACAGGCTCTTCAACGGGCTCTTCAACGGGCTCTTCAACGGGCTCTTCGACAGGCTCTTCAACGGGCTCTTCGACAGGCTCTTCAACGGG
>CANREC010000086.1 GCA_947629535.1 uncultured Clostridia bacterium
CGTTCTTCGGGATCCCTCACATGCGTTCGGGATGACGCGTGGGCGCGGGGCCCCGAGGCTTCGCTCTGCATGAACGCGATGCTCATCCTGCCCCGCGTGCTCATCCTGAGCGTCAGCGAAGGATCCCATTGGACCTACGGACTTCGTTCTTCGGGATCCCTCACATGCGTTCGGGATGACGCGTGGGCGCGGGGCCCCGAGGCTTCGCTCTGCATGAACGCCCCGCTCATCCTGCCCCCATAAATCGATCAAGGAAATATCATGAAGATCTATAACTCATTGACAAGAAGAAAGGAAGAATTTGTACCCGTCGAGGAAGGCAAGGTCAAGATGTACGCCTGCGGGATCACCGTCTCGGGCGAGGCCCACATCGGCCACGCCTTTCAGGCGCTCATCTATGACGTATTCCGCAAGTTCCTCGAAAAACAGGGCTATGACGTGACGTACGCCCGCAACTACACGGACGTGGACGACAAGATCATCGCAAGGTCCCGCGAGACGGGCATTCCCGCCGACAAATATGCCGCGGATATGATCGAGAAGATCGACGCCGTCATGGCGCGCGCACACATCGACGAGCCGACCGTCTGGCTCAAGGCGACCGAAAATATCGGCAATATCATCGCGTTTATCGAGAAACTCATCCAAAAGGGACATGCCTATGCGGCCGAAAACGGCGACGTCTATTTCGACGTTGACAGCTATCCCGCCTACGGACAGCTCTCGGGCCGCGACAAAGAGGACATGCTCGACGGCGTGCGCGTGGAAAACGACGCCTGCAAGAAGAATGCCTACGACTTTGCGCTCTGGAAGGCCGCAAAAGAGGGGGAGATCTCTTGGGATTCCCCGTGGGGCAGGGGACGGCCGGGCTGGCATATCGAGTGCTCGGCCATGAATCTGGCCGCATTCGGGGAGAGCATCGACATCCACGGCGGCGGCAGGGACCTCATCTTCCCGCATCATGAGAACGAGATCGCGCAGACGGAGGCCCTCACAGGCAAGCGTTTTGCAAAGTACTGGACGCACAACGGCCTCATCAAGATCAACGGACAGAAGATGTCGAAGTCCCTCGGCAACGTGCTCCTGCTCTCCGACATTCTCGACAAATATTCGGACGAGGCGCTCAAGTTTGCGCTCCTCTCCATGAACTACCGCGCCGACATCAACATCACGGACGGCCTCTTCGATGACGCGGAGGCGCGTCTTGCGCGGTTCTATACGCTCATCGGCGAGGCGGAAAAGGCGTTCCCCGCCGAGGAAGGGCTCTATCCCGCGATCGACAAAAAGTTCGACGAGGCCATGAGCGATGACTTCAATACCGCCCTCGCCCTCTCCGATCTCTTTGGGTATTTCAAGGAAATCTCGCACTTATTGCACGAAAACGACCCGACGGCACGCAGAATGACCAACCAGATCCGCAAAACGTACGGGCTTTTGGGGCTGTTTCGGCGCGGGGCGGAGGACTATCTTGCGCAGTACGGGGCGCAGGAAGAGGACGTTCCCGCCGAGGTGAAGGCCATTGCCGAAGAGCGGTTCCTTGCCCGCAAAAATAAGGACTGGGCCAAGTCCGACGCCCTCCGCGATCGGCTCAGATCCCTCGGTTATAGCGTCAAAGACAGCAAAGAAGGGTATGAGATAATTAAGAATTGAGCGACGCGGGGCAGGATGAGCGCGCGGGGCACTCCATAAACCTACCCACCCTCAAAGGGCCACCGAGAGGGTCCCCTTTTCCGAGGGGCGCCAAATGAAAAGACAATAAGGAGTTCAATATGAAAATCACAGGAAAAGAATTGAGACAAAAATGGCTTGATTTTTACAAGAGCAAGGGGCATGCCGACATCGGAGCGGTCTCGCTCATCGGCGACGGGGCGACGGGCGTCATGTTCAACGTCGCAGGCATGCAGCCGCTCATGCCCTACCTTCTCGGCAAGCCCCATCCCGCGGGCAAGCGCCTCTGCAATATACAGGGCTGCGTGAGAACGGTCGACATCGACTCCGTCGGCGACGCGTCCCACTTCACCTTCTTCGAAATGATGGGAAACTGGTCTCTCGGCGACTATTTCAAAAAGGAAAAGACGGCGTGGACCTTCGAGCTCCTCACGGACGTGTTCGGCCTCGACAGGGACAAGCTCTGCGCGACGGTGTTTGAGGGCAACGGATCGGTCCCCCGCGACGAGGAGACGGCACAGCTCCTCATCGGCCTCGGCATCAAGCCCGAACACGTCTACTATCTCCCCAAAGAGGACAACTGGTGGGAACTGGAAGGCACCGTCGGCACCCCCTGCGGGCCCGACAACGAGTGGTTCTATCCCCTCGACGC
Source organism: uncultured Clostridia bacterium (assembly GCA_947629535.1). Lineage (GTDB taxonomy): Bacteria > Bacillota > Clostridia > Christensenellales > Borkfalkiaceae > Gallimonas. The sequence goes on from CANREC010000086.1 coordinate 2,321, forward strand.
CGACAAGCCCGATCCCGTATTCCCCGACGACTATGTGGAGATCGGCAACGACGTCTATATGCAATATAAAAAGCTCGGGGACGGCTATGCGCCCCTCGAGAACAAAAACGTCGACACGGGTTTCGGTTTCGACAGAATGCTGCTCTTTCTGAACGGGCTCCGCGACGCATACCTCACCGACCTCTTCACGGGCGTGCTCCAAAAGCTCGAGGAGCTCTCGGGCAAGAAATATGCGGACGGGGGAGAGATGCAGCGGGCCATGCGCATCATCGCCGACCATACGAGAACGGCCGTCATGCTCATCGGCGACAGGCAGAGCCTGACCCCTTCCAATGTCGGCGCAGGGTACATTCTCCGCCGCATCATGCGCCGCGCCATCCGTTGGTGCAGAACGCTCGGCGTCTCCTCGGACGCCCTGCTCGAAGTCGCAAAAATCTATATCGAGGACGTGTACGGCGAAAATTATCCCCTTCTTGCCGAGAAAGAGGACTTCATCCTCGAGGAGATCAAAAAAGAGGCCGACAAGTTCGGCGCGACGCTTGTCACGGGCATGAAGGAGTTCGACAAGACGGTCACGGGCCTCATGCGCAAGAACGAGTTCATGGCAAAGTCCGATCCTTCCTATGTTCCCGAGACGGTCATCGGCGGCAAGGCGGCCTTCCGCCTCTACGACACCTACGGGTTCCCCCTCGAGCTCACCGAGGAACTTGCGGCGGAGAGGGGACTTACCGTCGACAAGGACGGGTTTGAGGCGGCCTTCAAGGAACATCAGGAAAAGAGCCGCGTCCTCGAGAAGGGCGAGGCCAAGGGCGGGCTCGAAAGCCACTCGGAGATGGCCGTAAAGTACCACACGGCGACGCACCTTCTCAATGCGGCCCTAAAGACGGTCCTCTCCCCCGACTGCAACCAGAAGGGATCGAACATCAACGACGAGCGCATGCGGTTCGACTTCAACTTCGACCGCGCCATGACGCCCGAAGAAGTCAAGGCCGTCGAGGACCTCGTCAACGAGAAGATCAAGGAAGATATCCCCGTCGTCTACAGGGAAATGAGCCTCGAAGAGGCGAGAAGAGAGAACTTTGTCGGCGTGTTCGACAGCAAGTACGGCGACGTCGTCAAGACGTATTCCATCGGCGACTTCTCGAAGGAGATGTGCGGCGGGCCCCACGTCGAACGGACGGGCACGCTCGGACACTTCCGCATCGTCAAGGAACAGTCCTCTTCCGCCGGCGTGAGAAGAATAAAGGCAGTGCTGGAATAAGAACGAAGTCCGACATCGACCGTCGAGATCCTTCGGTCGCTGCGCTCCCTCTGAATGACGCATTGTCAGGATCCCCTCGCCCCCGCGTCATGTTGAGCGTAGCGAAACATCCCGAAGAACGAAGTCCGTAAGTCCAATAGGATCCTTCCCCAAAAAGGAGAACTTATGACACAAAAACAAAACCTGCAAGCAGGCGAGCTCTACCGCGTGGACGAGGAGCTCATGGGCGAGCTCGCAAACGCAAAACGGCTCTGCGAAGAGTACAACGCCACTTCCCGCGACGACAGGGAAAAACGCAGACATATCATCAAAAAACTCCTCGGCAAGTGCGGGGAGAATTTCAACATCGAGAGCAATGTCTGGTTCGACTACGGCTACAACACAGAGGTCGGCGAGAATTTTTATGCCAATCATGACTGCGTCTTTCTCGACACGAACAAGCTCATCTTCGGCGATAACGTCTATATCGCGCCGCAGTGCGGATTCTACACGGCGGGACACCCGCTCGACGCGGTCTTGCGGCGGCAGGAGCTTGAATTTGCCAAACCCATCACCGTCGGCAGCGACGTGTGGTTCGGCGGCGGGGTGAAGGTCCTGCCGGGCGTTACGATCGGCTCCAACGTCGTCATCGGCGCGGGAAGCGTGGTGATACACGACATTCCGTCGAACAGTGTCGCCGTCGGCGATCCCGCCCGCGTCATTAAAAAATTACCGCCGATCGAGGGAAAGAATTAAAAAGTGTGGTAGTATGTTCACCCTAAGGGCGAAGCCCGAAGGATCCCCTTGAACGGAGTTCCGTAGGTCTATGTCATTTCGAGCGGAGCCGAAGGCGTAGTCGAGAAATCTCTATTGCAGTGGAGATCCCTCGACAAGCTCGGGATGACAATGGAAACATGGAGATCCCTCGACATGCGCTTACGCGCGGCTCGGGATGACAATACGGTGGAGAACCCTCGACACGCGCTTACGCGCGGCTCGGGATGACAATGAGGAACGGTAACCTCCTCCCCGCCACCTTTCACCCCCTCAGGGTGAAGGCTTATGACTTCGTTTGAGGGGATCCTTCGGGTCTAAAGACCCTCAGGATGAGCGAGGGTTCAGAATGAGCACGCGGGTCAGAATGTGCGGGCGGCGGGGGTGCGGGGCCGAAAAAGCGCCTTTTATTTCTATTTTTTAATTTTTTCCGAAAAAATCTTTTATTCGCAAGTCAAAACAGCTTGACGGAACTTTTTCAAGGCCCTATAATAGAGGAGCAATCGGGTCCAAAGCGGTATTTCCCCGTTTTCCGCCCGCCGACTGTAAATATCACAGCATTTCCAAAGTCAAGGAGACGTTTATGAAAACCTATATGGCACATGCCGAAACGGTTGAAAGAAAATGGTACGTCGTCGACGCGACGGGCGTGCCCCTCGGAAGGCTCGCCTCCCAAGTGGCAGCCGTGCTCCGCGGCAAAAATAAGCCCGCGTTCACGCCCAATGTCGACACGGGCGATTTCGTCATAGTCATAAATTGCGACAAGGTCCTGCTCACCGGCAAGAAACTCGAGAAGAAGTTCTATCGCTATCACACGGGCTATATCGGCGGCCTCAAGGAGACGCCCTACGGCACCCTCATGGCGACCAAGAGCGACCTCGCAGTCTATGAGGCGGTCCGCGGGATGCTGCCCAAGAATTCTCTCGGCCGCCAGATGATCAAGAAACTCCGTCTTTACAAGGGTGCGGAGCACAACCACGCGGCGCAGCAGCCCGTAGAGCTGAAATTAAATTAAGGAGAGAGGGAAATGGCTAAAGTCGTCTTAAAGAAAAAATTGCAATTCTGGGGCACCGGCAGAAGGAAGAAGGCAATTGCCCGTGTGCGCCTCGTTCCCTCCGGCAGCGGCGCGATCGTCATCAACGACCGCCCCCTCGAGGATTATTTCCCTCAAGGCACGACGCAGTACGTCGTCAAACAGCCCCTTGTCGAGCTGAAGGTCGAAGGCAAGTATGACATCTTCGTCAACGTCATCGGCGGCGGTTACACGGGGCAGGCGGGGGCCATCCGTCTCGGCATCGCGAGGGCGCTCCTCGAGGCCGAACCCGAGAGCCGTCCCGCACTCAAGAAGGCAGGGTTCCTCACCCGCGACCCGCGCGTCAAGGAGAGGAAGAAGTACGGCCTCAAGAAGGCGAGGAGAGCGCCTCAATTCTCCAAGAGATGATCGCAAAAACCGTTCCTCAAAAAGGAACGGTTTTTTTTGGGTTTCAGTTCGGAAGTCCGCAGGTCAGCGGGATCCGCTCGCCTTCGGCTCGGGATGGGGACGCGGACTTCGTTTGAGGTCCTTCGCATTCGCTCACGATGACGCGGGCCCCCTCCTGAGGAGGGGGGGTAGGGGGGTGGGCAACGACAAACATGCCCACCTCAGTCACCTGCGGTGACAGCTCCTCCTCGGGAGGAGCCTTATGC
>CANREC010000087.1 GCA_947629535.1 uncultured Clostridia bacterium
AAGAAGAGCTCGGATTCTTCCTCATAGACGTCGAGGCAGGCCGCGCCGATGATGCGCTGTTTGATGCCCGTAAGCAGGGCCTCCGCGTCGATGAGCGCCCCGCGCGAGGTGTTGAGAAGGATGACGCCCTTCTTGAGCTTTCCGAGCGTTCCGACGTTGATGAGATGATAGGTGTCCTCAAAGAGAGGAATGTGCAGAGAGATGACGTCGCTCTTTTCAAAGAGCTCGTCGAGGGAAACATAGGGGAAATCGGCGTCCTTGCGCGGGAATTTGTCGTAGGCGAGGATGTTCATGCCGAATCCCTTGCAGATGTCGATGAAGATGGAGCCGATCTTCCCCGTGCCGATGACGCCGACCGTCTTGCCGTGCAGATCGAACCCCTTGAGGCCGCTCAGGGAGAAGTTGAATTCCCTCGTCCTGTTGTAGGCCTTGTGGATGCGGCGGACGGAAGTCAGGAGCATGGCCATCGTGTGTTCGGCGACGGCATAGGGGGAATAGGCGGGAACGCGGACGACATGGAGTTTCCCGAAACAACGTTTGACGTCCACGTTGTTGTATCCCGCACAGCGCAGGGCGATGTACTTCACGCCCATTTCGGAGAGCTTGTCGACGACGGGCGCCGAGACGTCGTCATTGACGAACACGCAGACGCCGTCCGCGCCCCGCGCAAGCCCCGCGGTGTCGGCATTGAGCTTGGTCTCATAGAATTTGAAGGCAATGCCGTTTTTCTTCCCGTACTCTTCGAACGCGGGAATGTCGTAGTCCTTGGTATCAAAAAAAGCGATGTTCATATTTTTCATATTTCCAGTATGCGCAGAGATTTTTTAATTAAGAATTCAGAATTCAGTATTAAAAATCGTGGCGGGGCGCCATCGGAATGGTCGACCGTAGCCCCGGCGACGGCGGTGGTGGGATACGTCATGGTGCCCCCTTTGCGTCATCCCGAACGCATGTGCCGCTCATCCTGAGCGTAGCGAAGGATCCCGAAGAACGAAGTCAGACATCGACCGTCGGGATTCATCGCAACGCTCTGAATGACGCAATGTCGGGCCAAAAGAGATATTACTCCGCCCGTTTGCTGGGATGCATCGCTGTGCTCTGCATGAACGGACGGGGCAGAATGAGCGGCCCACTTCCGCGCTCATTCTATATATTTTCACCACAATTCTTAATTTTCACTCTATTGCCTTCAGCGATTCATTCATGTCGATCTTCCGGATCTTCGGGCGGAGCATGAGGGTCACGGCAAAGGTGAACACGAGCGAGAGCACGGCCGCGATGATCCAGACGAACCAGTTGATGCCCGCGACAGAGCCGAAATCGAGCAGATCGAAGATAAACAGGCACAGAAGGCACCCGAAGGGCAGTCCGACGGCGATGCCGATCGCGCTCGTGATGTAGATCTCCCGATAGATATAGAGGTCGACCTCGTGCGTCTGGTAGCCGAGCACCATGAGCGTCGCGAGCTCCCTGTTTCGTTCGGAGATGTTGATGTTCGTCAGCGTATAGATGACGACGGCGTTCAGAAGGGCCGCAAAGACGAGCACGATGACGGAGACGCCGATCATCGCGGCCGTGCCGACTTCCTGAAAGAGGCAGCAGTCGAGAACGGCAAGCCCCGCGACGACGAGCCCCGTCGAGGCCATGACGGCGACGACGGTCATCGCGAACCGCATGCGGAAACGGAGCACGTTGCGCATGGTGGACTTATATTTGAAGGAAAGCCTGTTCCAGAGAAGGGGAATGCGCTCCAGAATGACCTTTCTGCCCGCTTTCGGCGTGCGGGGACGAAGGAGCGAGGCGGGCGTCTCCCGCATCTTGTGCATGCCCGCCGCAAAGGTCGCGACGAGGGTGGAGACCATGATGATGGCCGCCGAGAGGACAAAGAAGATGGGTGCGGGGCGGAGAGAATAGGCGGGGAGCGCATAGCACCAGTCGAAGTTGATGTAGATGATGTAGGAGAGCGCCTCGCCCGCAAAATAGGCTCCCGCGCCGCCGATGAGCGTTCCGACGAGCGCAAAGAGCAGATACTTGCTCAAGATCATGAAGGGGGAATAGCCGAGCGTCTGCAGGCATGCGATCTGCCCCCGTTCCTCTTCGAGCAGCCGCGTCATCGTGGAGAGCACGACGAGAAGGGTCACGAGAAGGAACACGACCATGAGCACATAGCCGATGGCGTCGATCTTTTCCGCATAGGCATTGAAGGAAGAGAAGGAGAAGTTCTCCTTGAGCGTCAGCACGGCGACGCTCTCCCCGAACTGCGTTTCGATCGCCTGTTTTTCGGCGTCGAGAGATCTCGTGTATCCCGCCGAGAAGAGGGCGTCATCAAGGCCCGAAACCTTCACATAGATGTCATTTTTCGGCAGCAGAGCGGCGAGGGGAACGCAGTTGAAGATGTAGACGACGTGGCTGAGCTCTTCCCCCTCGAACTGCGTGCTGACGTCGTCCATCTTGGTGAAGTGAAGGGGCTCCGTGAGCGTTCCCATGAAGAGAAAATCGTATTGAAAGGAGAAGGGGCCCATCGAGAGGGACATTGTGAGGCGGTCCCCTTCGAAGGGAAGGAGCTGCATGGTCTCCCGCTCGGTATAGGTGACAAATTCGGTGTCCGACGTGGGGCTCACGCCGTTTTTCTCTATCTCGGGCACGTTGAGGGTGAGCTTTTCGGGCCCTTCCTCGGAAAAGAGATAGATGCGGGTGATGCCCTCGCCCAGTCCCTCGATGGGGAGCGGGCTCTCTCCGCCCTTGACCTCGAGCGACGAGGCGCAGAGGACGTTCTCTTCCCCGTACCGCTGCCTGAAAAATGCGATATCATCGTCCGAAAAACCCTGTTCGGACGTCGATTTGATGTTGAGGTCGCTGACATTTTGGGCCCTGTAGTAGTCGTCGAGGGAGTAGGCCATCTTCTCGGTCGACATGCCGATCCCCGCAGTAAAGCCCACGCTCACGAGCACCATCAAAAAGACGGAGACGAGGCGCGTCAGATGCCGCTTGAACATCTTTGCAAATGTCTTGAAATATGTTCTCATTTTACCACTCTATTTCGTCGACGGGAAGGGGATGGGCGTTTTGTTCGATCCTTTCGATCTTGCCGCTGCGGATATGGATGACTTTGTCCGCCATCTGTGCGATCGCCGCATTGTGCGTCACGATGATGACAGGCTTTTTCTGCCTCTTGGAAGTCTCATAGAGGAGTTTCAGGATGCGCTTGCCCGTCTCGTAGTCGAGTGCGCCCGTCGGCTCGTCACAGAGAAGGAGCTTGGGATTTTTGGCGAGGGCCCGCGCGATGGAGACGCGCTGCTGTTCGCCGCCCGAGAGCTGTGCGGGGAAGTTCATGAGCCGCTCGCCGAGGCCGACTTCCCTTAAGACCGTCTCGGGATCGAGGGCGTTTTTGCAGATCTCGGTGGCGATCTCCACGTTCTCGAGCGCCGTAAGATTGGGCATGAGATTGTAAAATTGGAACACAAACCCGACGTCGTAGCGGCGGTATTCGGTGAGCCCCTTGCGGTTGAGCGCCGTGACCTCTTTTCCGTCGAGGAATATCTTCCCGCCCGTGGCGGTATCCATGCCCCCGAGCAGGTTCAAGAGCGTCGTTTTGCCCGCCCCGCTCGAGCCGAGGACAACGGCAAATTCGCCGTCCTCGAGCGTGAAAGAGACGTCCCTGAGCGCACTGACCGTGACGCTCCCGCTGACATAATCCTTGCTGACGTTTTCAAGTTCCAGATAGTTCATGTTCGCTCCCTGATTTCATTTCCATTATAGCACGCTTTTCCGAAAATCGGAACGTTTCCGCCGTCACGAATGTATGTGACATCGTTGACATTTTTGTGAAAACCGCGCAATATGTCGAAAATTTTCAACTCATTCCGCACGGAGCTTTTCAAGAAAGGCATGCGGCGAGAGCACGGGGACGGGCGACTTTGCAAAATCTTCCGTGTTCCGCGTCACGATGCGATCGACTTCCGAACGGAGCGCCGTTTCGATCATCACGGCGTCCTCAAAGTCGGAGACGGGGGAGGGGATCGCCTTACGGCAGTCGATGCCCGACGTATCCAGCACGTCGAAGAGGGTGAAGAGCTTGTTCAGCGTCTCGCGCGAGGTCTTGTCGCTGTGCGTGTAGCGGTGCATGAGATAATAGATATCCGTCGCCGACTTTGCGGTAATATAGCCGAGGAAGGCATTGTTTGCCGCCGCGAGGAAGATGTTCTGCGCGTCCTTCTCAAACCCCTCGCGCGATTGCAGTGCGTCGATGATGACGCAGGTGTCGATGAGCGCTCTCATATTTTACTCAACCTCTCTTCGACGGCCTTTTCCAAAGAAATATCCGCGGGCAAAATGCCGAACAGTGACTTGGCAACGTCAACGCGCTCCTGGAAGGGATTGGTGAGCTTGGAGATGACCTTCCCGTTGCGCGTGATGAAGATGTCCTCGGTCGCGGAAAGAATGAGGTACTTGCTCAAATTCGATTTTAACTCGGTAGCTGTAATAGACATGGTGGATCTCCTTATATTTCGTACTATTATTATAACCAAATTGTACGATTTTGTCAATAGAATCGGACGAAATTATCTGAAATTCCCTCGCAAAAAAGGAACAGGGGCGTGGAAGGGGACGAGGTTGACAATTCCCCGAAAGCGTGGTATGATTTCAAAGAAAATCGTGCGATGGACGGAGGGTCTCATGATCGATCGGTCGGAAGTCAGCGTTCCCTCCCCGAGCGGGGAACAGAAAAGAAGGGCGTATGTGTATCTGCCCAAGGCATATGACGGAAAAAAGCGTTTCCCCGTCCTCTATCTCTTTGACGGGCAGACGGCATTCTTTGACGAGACTTCGCCCTTCGGAGACAGCCTGCGCATGGGGGAGATCCTCGACGGGCTCGATGCCGAACTCATCGTCGTGGCCGTGGACTGCGATGAAAAGGACAGGCTCACAGAGTACTCTCCCTTCCCGTTCACGTCGGAGTTCGGCTCGTCCGAGGGCAAGGGCGAGGCCTATATGGACTGGCTCGTAAATGGATTCAAGCCGACGATCGACGGGAGCTATCTCACCCTTCCCGCACGGGAGCATACCTTTCTCATGGGGAGTTCGATGGGCGGGCTGATGACGCTCTTTGCGCTCTGCCGCTATCCCGAAGTGTTCGGGGGCGGAGCGGCGCTCTCGCCGAGTTTGTGGGTCAGTCCCGAGGCCTGCGCCGAGATGATCGGGACGGCCGATTGGAAGAAGAGACCAAAGCTCTATCTCAGCTACGGCACAAAGGAGCTGAAGAGCCGCGGCGAGCGGCAAAAGCGGGGGCTCGCGTGCTGTCTGAACGCCCTCATACAAAAAAACGCGCCGTTGACGTTCCGCCTCATCGATGGCGGCACGCACAGCGAGAAATCGTGGCGGGAACAGATCCCCGTGTTCCTCAAAGCCCTGCAATTGGTGTGAGCCTTTGAACGTCTCCGCTCATCCTGCCCCCCGAGGGTTGGAGCCTTCAAATCATGCGGCCCCGTAGGTCTATGTCATTTCGAGCGGAGCCGAAGGCGTAGTCGAGAAATCTCTATTGAGATGGAGATCCCTCGACAAGCTCGGGATGACAATGCGGTGGAGATCCCTCGACAAGCTCGGGATGACAATGCGGTGGAGATCCCTCGACACGCGCTTACGCGCGGCTCGGGATGACAGCGGACGGGGCAGGATGAGCACGGGATACGCGTCATCCTGAGCCGCCGCCAAAGGCGGCGTGTCGAAGGATCCCGAAGAACGAAGTCCCCCCGTTCATGCAGAGCGTAGCGATGCATCCCAGCAAACGGGCGGAGCTCCGCCCGTCTAATGGGATCCCTCGGCTACGCCCTCAAAATGAGCATACTAACACATGAACGCTGTGCGTTCATTTTTTAATTCAATGGGGAGAGCAAAGAGGCCTTCATCGAGGGGCGGACGCAGATCGAGATGACTTC
>CANREC010000088.1 GCA_947629535.1 uncultured Clostridia bacterium
ATCGCGCGGTTATGGAAGCCTACGGTTTTTGGGGCAAACTCAACAGCGAATCCGAATGCGTCGCAGAACTCATGAAAATGTACCAAAAATTGACGAAATAATTATGAAATCTTTTCTACGGACATTACCATTAAGATTATTAAAGCAAAAGTCCCTACTTCAATATATTCTCCTTTTGGTTCAAACGCGATCGCCATTGGTGCGCCATAAAAAGGGAACAGGTTTTTTGCCTGTTCCCTTTTCATATTGTTGGGCGTTCTCTATGCGTCATCCTGGGGCGTAGCCGAAGAATCCGCTTGAACAAGATCCCATCGCTCATTCTGCCCCGCCCGCACGTTCTTTGTGGCGTCGAAGGGCGGCACGAGCGACACAGCCGCAAAGTAGCGTCAGTGAAGGATCCCATTAAACCCACGGCTTCGTTCCTCGGGATGTTTCGCTGTGATCAACATGACGCGGGCAGACCAAGCAAAAAAAGCGTAGAAATCGGTCCGAAAATCAGACCACGATATCGTATTTTTCGAGCGAGATGAGCCGCGCGCTCCCCCCTTCGGCAAAGAAGGAGATGCCGTCGCCGTCCGAATAGACGTTCCCCGTCATTGTCCTCTCCCCATCGTTGAGGAAAACTTCACAGCTTGATACATCGAGGAAAATGCGCATCGTCAGCTTATTTTCCTTGATATCCACCGCAACGGAACGGATGGATGCGTCCTTCTCCTCGGGGTCGAATGAGATATCCGTCCCCATGCGCGAACGGTCGAAGATCACCCTGTTTTTCCCGCGGTCGTAGTAGATCCGCGCATCATGGTCGCCCCTTTGAAAGAGCTTGATCCCGACCCTTTCGGCGTCTCCGAGGTCGAGCGTGAATAGGAGTTCGATCTTGGTGCCGTACACCTTTGTCAGCTCGTTTCTGTTTCCGATCTTGACATTGCTGAACCGCACGGGATTCCAACGATACCGTTCGATCTCGTGCACGGGGCTCTGATAGAGCTTTCCGTCCCTCATGGTGAGCTCGCGCGGGAGCGTCATGGAACCCGCCCATCCGTGCTTTGCGGTCGGAAAGGACCTCTGCCACATCTGCATCCATGCGATCATGATCGTCCGCCCGTCGCCCGCCTTCAGCGTCTGCGGGGCGTAGAAATCAAACCCGCCGTCGATCTCGTCCTCGTACACCTTTTCGAAAGTCCCCTCTTCGGCGTTGAACTTACCGACCATATAGATGGATGACTGAACATTCTCGTAACGCCAGTCCTCCGTCCTGTACCCTTGCGGGCTCGCGAACATGACGTCCGCGTCCCCAAGCACGAAGAGGTCGGGACACTCATAGATGCCGCGGGTGGTCCGATCGTCCCGCCGCACGATGTTGACAAATTCCCACTTCAAGAGATCGGCAGAGCGGTAGAGCAGGATCATCCCCTCTCCCTCTTCGGACATAGAGCCCGCGAGAAGATAATACCATTCCCCCCGCTTGAACACTTTCGGATCGCGGAAGTCCGTCTTTGCGCACCCCTTCGGGAGCTGATCGCTCGAGATGACGACGCCGAGCTTTTCAAAGTGGACCCCATCCTCGGAGACGGCGATGGATTGCGTCTGCCGCTCGGCCATCACGGAAGTGTAGACGAGGAAGAGCTTTCCGTCCTTGATGACAGAGGAGCCCGAAAAACAGCCGTCGCTGTCGTAGGGACCGTCGGGTGCGAGCGCCGTGGGCTCGAGTTTCCACTTGACGAAGTCCTGTGTCGTAAAATGTCCCCAGTGCATGGAATCCCATGAAGGTCCATACGGGTAAAATTGATAAAAGAGATGATATTTGCCAAATGCCTCGATGAACCCGTTCGGATCGTTCATCCAGCCGACGGGCGGCATGGCGTGATAGGTATGGCGGCTTCCGCCGTTAACGGCCACAAGATTATGTACGATGTAAAGATCTGCGATCTTTGTGCCGTAGGAGCCGCCCGATGCAGGCGTCTTTGTTTTCATAGACATTCCCCAATATTGTCAATAAGTATAGGTGTATTGTTTCAAATCGGTAAATTTTGCGCTGCCATCAGCCGCATAGAGCATGACGTTCTTCCCGCTGACGCCGTAGAGGCGTACGGTGAGCGCCGTCTGTCCTTCCACATACAGAACGCCGACAGAGCCCTCCTGAATGTAGGTGAAGGAGTATTCCTTGCCCTCTTCAAGCGACGCGGAGACGGACGTGACGAGGTCTTCGCCCTGTTTCATCCCGAAGGAGATCTTTTTTTCCGCGGGGGAAATGGCGATCACCTTATAGCCTTGCGGCCTGTTGTTGTAGTTGAACGCGAAACCGAATTTACCCGTCCCGCTGAACTTTCCCGTCACCATATAGCGCTCGAAACAGCGGAAGGCCTCGGTATAGTCCCCCGTCTGCACTTCGACAGAGGCGCCTGCGACGAGAACGCGCTCCTCGGTGTTCTGCGTATAGGCGTCGACGGGCGCGAGCATTATGCCGCCCTTGCCGTCGGAGACGACCTTCTGCACTTGCATATTGCCCGCCCAGCCCTTGAGATGGCCGACGGCCGACGTGTCGCTGACGCTCTCCGAACGGCGCGTCCAACCGATCATGTAGGTGTCTGTACCGTTCGAGGCGTGCTTTGCGGCATAGAAGAGGTGTCCATCGAGCGGCTTGGGGGTCGCCGAGTACGGACCGTACTGCGTATCCGCAGAAGTATACCACACGACGCCGTCCTGAGCGGAGAAGGTGAGATACCACTTGTCGCCGAACTTGAAGGTATCCGAGCATTCGAGGTTATAGACATTGCCGACGACGGAAGTGTCGTTCGTGTAGATGGGGCCGTCGTAGTGCGCACCCGTGAGGTCCTCATTGAGCGTATATTTGACGACATTGGCCGTGCCGCTGACGGGCGCAGTGATCGTGAGAACGATCTTGTGATTTTCCGCATCGTAGTATGCCTGCGGATCGCGGAAATCCTGTTTCCCGAGGGCGGCGTCGGGAACGATCTCCCAGCCCGTCTTTTTGGTGAACGACGTGGGGCTCGTGCCCACGGCGACCATGATCTTTTCTTTGTACTCCTGCGTTTCGCCGCCATTATGACCCGTATAGAAGAAATAGTACTTCTCCCCCACCTTCACGACGGAGCCCGTGCCGAGCATGGCGTCCTGTCCGCCGCTACGGTCGGATTCGAGCACATTTTTCTGCGTTTCGTCCCAATGAACGAAGTCTGTCGTCGTCGCGAGATAGATGGAATGTTCGTAGGAATCGCCCTTGTCCTTCAGATAGTAGACATAATAGGTCCCGTCCTCGTAGTAGGGCATGGTGTCGCCGACATAGCCCTGGTCTCCGTCGTCCTCTTCAGGAAGGAAACTGAACTTGTAGTCATATGCCTTTTCCTGTTTGCTCGCTGTGTTCAGCGTGGAAAAGTCCTTGTCCGTCGGTTTGACGTCCTCTTCGTAGTTCTTGGAGCTCTCTCCGCAACCTGCCGCAAAGAGCATGATGCCGCAGAGCAAAACTGCCGCAAATGATACTGACTTTGTGAATTTCATGATATTTCTCCCTTAAAAAACTTCTTTTTGTGTCGGCATCGCGGGGATGGCTCCCTCACGCGAGACGACGTATGCAGCCGCACGGTTTGCCCGATACAGCATTTCGCCCAATTCTTCTGCGGAGAGCCCTTCGAACCCCCTGCCGAGCAGCTGATAGAGGATCGTTCCGATAAAGGAATCTCCCGCGCCCGTCGTATCGACGACTTTAGAGCCCGTTGCCGCGGCGCGGAAGACCACCTTCCCGTCCTTCGTGTAGACAGACGCACCGTCCTTGCCCTTGGTGACGAACACAAGCTTAACTTCTCCGCGGAAGAGCTGTAAAACGGCCTCTCTCTCGTCGGAGAGGCCCGTGAGGTCGCAGAGCTCCTCGTCGCTGACCTTGATGAGGTCGGCGAGAGGCACAAATTCCTTCACGACAGAGAGGAGCTCTTCCTTGCTCTTCCAGAGGGAATAGCGAAGGTTGGGGTCGAAACTCACGACCGACCCTGCCGCTCTCGCCCTCTTGATCGCGGCTACATGCGCCCCTCTGACGGGCGCGTCGCACAGGTCTACGCTGCAAAAATGCAGGATATCTCCCCTTTGGAAGGGAATACCGCACACTTCGTGCTCCGAGAGGAGCATATCCGCAGAGGGATTCCTATAGAAGGAAAAACTTCTCTCTCCCCTCTCGTCGCGGGAGACAAAGGCAAGCGCCGTGTTCGCCTCTTCCGTGCGGAAAACATAGTCTGTACCGACGTTTTCGTGCCGCAGAGTGTCTACGAGAAAGTTCCCGAAGGCGTCCCTGCCGAGCTTGGTGACGACGCAGGCAGGCTTGCCGAGTTTGGCGACGCAGACAGCGACATTGGCGGGTGCGCCGCCCGCATTCTTGCGGAAGGTGACGGCCTGTTCCAAAGCTCCCGTCTCCTGTGCTGTAAAGTCGATGAGCATTTCTCCGATCGCATAGAGCGTGTTCATAAAAAATACCTCTCTTTACGCCTATGCCTCCGCGATACAGTGAACGCGGAGGCGTGCGTTTGTGTCTTTCTTGCAGTTTACGCTTTAATTGCGCGATAGCCGATCTTGAGGTCGGAGATCTCGATCTTCACATCCTTGTTCCCCTTAAGGAATTTGCCGAATTCAAGCAGGAGCTCGCACTTGTTATGTGCAACAAGGGATGCGTCCGGTGACATGACTTCGATCGTCGTCTCTTCCGTGCCCGCATGAAGCAGCTCGTGTCCGCCGAAATCGGCGTAGCGGATCGGAATGCCGCCCTCTGCCTCATCCCAACCCATTTCCATATCGTGCAGGGTCAGAGAGAAATCGATCGCAACGGATGCCTTGATCTTGAAGGATACGACATAGTACGCATTGGCGGGAAGAGACCCGATGGGGTTATCCCAATAGCCGAACGCGAGCTTGTTGTGCCCTTGATCCGAGCCGCCCTGATGGATGAGATAGATGAGCTTGTTGTTCTCGAAGTAAGCCGTGCCCATGGGAGCCGCGTCAAACACGTCGTCAGACTGGTTGTAGACGGAGATGGGATACTTCGGGTTCATGTTGTCGGGAGATGCGCTGCCGAAGAGGATGAACCTGCCATCGAACTTTGACGTCTCTTCGTTGCCCACCACCTCGAAGAAACGGAGGCTCTTGATGTAGACGGTGTTCGAGGAAGCATTGTTCTTGGCGGGATCTTTACCGAGGAAGAGGTGGAGCGCAGGTTCGCTGTATTGTTCACCAAATTTGAAGGTGTGTTTCAGCGTCTTGTATTCCGCACCGATCGTCCCGATGTCGCCGCTGTACCACTTATCTCCTTCACCGCTTTGCGCTTTGGGACCGCAGTGCATCTCCGCATTGTCGAATGCGTTGTCTGCCTTGATCTCGATCTCGTAGCCGTACGTCTTTGTCGTATCGATGGTCACCCCCGTGAGCGGAATGGTGGCAACGATGCTCCAGCTTCCCTCAGCCGTGTTGTAGGTACCGATGTTGACCGTCGTCGCGCCGTCCTTTTCTCCGACCGTGACGTTTGCGGCGCCGTCGCCCTGATTGGTGATCTCCACCTTGGAGCCTTCGTTCTCCGCAGCTGCGTTCATCGTGTAGAGGTCTTTCTCCGTGCCGTCTGCGCTCTCAAAGAAACGGATGCTCTTGACATAGATGACGTTCGCGTCCACCTTGGGAGTGCTGTTTTCGGGGTTTTCGTTATCGTTCTTCTTTCCGAGCTGGAAGAAGATGTACGGGGTATTCGTGTTGAAATTGTCGGCAGCGTCGAACTCGCCCTGAATGGTAGTATAGCCGTTTCCGACGGCGACATCGTCCTTGATGTAGCGGGGATCGACGTCTTTTTTATCTTCCCCACCGGCAATGACGATCTCGGGGGTGATCTCGGTGGTAGCTTTCATCTCCACCTCGATGCCGTACTTCTTGCCGGCCTCGATGG
>CANREC010000089.1 GCA_947629535.1 uncultured Clostridia bacterium
ATCATCACGCCGCACATTCCCGATAAAAAGCTCGTCTTTTTGATGACGAGGAGCTACTATCCGCGCCTTATGGCGGCAGGCGTAAAGATTTTTGAATACGAGAAAGGCTTTATCCACGCAAAAACCTATTCGGCAGACGGCGAGACGGCGATCGTCGGCACGGTCAATCTCGACTACCGTTCGCTTGTCCACCACTTTGAAAACGGCGTTTGGATGTACAAATGCGCGGCAATCTCGTTTATGGAGAAAGATTTTATCGCCACGCAGGAGAAGTCTATCGAATATCACAGCGGAATGCTCAAACAAACGATATGGCAGCGTTTTGTCCGCACTTTGGTAAAGATTTTCGCCCCGCTTCTGTAAGGAACTTTTCTGAAACCGACATTTTTTGGGATTTATGTTGTGGTGTTTCTCCCTCGAAGGTTTTATAATTGAAGTATCAAAACAAGGAGGCGGCTATGAACGCGATCGAAATCAGAAATTTGACAAAGAGTTTCCGCGGCATGTACGCGCTTGACGGGCTCAATATGACCGTCCCGCAGGGGGCTATCTACGGTTTCATCGGCGAGAACGGCAGCGGCAAGTCGACGACGGAAAAGTGCATCTGCGGACATCTCGTGCCCGATAAGGGGAAGATCACGCTCTTCGGCAGGCCGTACACCGACGCGGGCGTCCGCGCGAAGGTGGGGGCCCTCATCGAGAACGCGGGGTGTTTCCCCTCGTCGAGCGTCTATTCCAACCTCATGATGCAGGCCATCAACTTGGGGCTGAAAGACAGAAACGGCGAAATCGCACGGGTACTTAAGATCGTCCGTATGGAAGATAACGCGAAATTGCAATTCAAGAAGTGTTCGCTCGGCATGAAACAGCGCATCGGCATAGCAATGGCGCTCTTGGGCGATCCCGCGCTTCTCATTCTCGACGAGCCCATCAACGGCCTCGATACCGACGGCATGCGGCTCATGCGGGAAATTCTCGTGGATATTACCAAGAACTACGGCTGTACCGTGCTCATCTCGTCGCATATTTTGGGCGAGCTTGAAAAGATCGCCACGCACTACGGCATTCTCCGACAGGGCAAGATGATAAAGGAGATCGCGGCGGCGGAAATGGACGGCCGTTCACAGGTCTACGTTTCTCTGAAAACGAGGGACGACAGAGCCGCGGCAGACCTCTTGCGGCGCGGCGGGTGCAACGTCGCGGCCGTAGAGGGAGAACTTCGCGTCTATGACGTCGACGACACGGGGCGGCTCTCTGCCTTTCTTTTACAGAACGGCCTTGTGCCGTGTGAGCTCAAAAAGCACAAGATCGGGCTCGAAGAATATTACGTTTCTCTCATGAGCGGAAGGGGGATGATGTAAATGGAAAACACAAAAACGCTGCAATTCGAACGGCCGACGTTCTTCCAAAGATCAAAGGGAATGCTCGGCGTGGACTTCTACCGTCTCTTTCATACGCCGCTCTTCTATATCTTCATCGTCATCGCGGCGGTCATTCCCGCGCTCGTATCTATGGGAGCAATGGGCGAGGGGGAAACGGCGGTGTTTACAAACGCTTGGCAGATCGTCGCCGCAGACAGTCCGCTGTATATCGTTCACGACATGGGCGAATACGCCAACATGAACATGGTCTTTATCTTCGGCGGGATCATGGTGTCTATCTTCATCGGCCACGATTATCGGAGCGGATATGTCAAGCAGCTCTTTACCACTCACGCCAAAAAAGAGGACTACATGATTTCAAAAACTCTCGTCTCCGCGTTCTCGATGGCGTGCATGTGCTTTACCTATCTTCTCGGGGGAATGATCTCGGGGGCGAGTACGGGCCTTCCGTTTTCGGTGAATGCGGGCTCCCTTTTCTGCGCGATCCTCGGAAAAATCATCATGAGCCTCGGCTGGGCGAGCCTCTACACCTTCATCAACATCATTTTCAGAAGGAAGTTCGGCGTCTCCATTGCCCTCTGTTTCGTGTTGGGGACGGGGATCCCCGTCATCGGGGCGGCGGCGCTCGTCGGAAATACGGCGGCGCTCAACATCTTCCTCTACGGTTCATCTGTGCAGGCGTGCCTCTCGGCGAACTTTTTATCCGTCCTCGTGTGTCTTGTCTGCTCTTGTGTTTGGGCGTTCGTCTATAACGTCCTCGGCTCGGCGATCTTATATCATCGGGACGTCTATTGAGGTGAAAGCATGAATGCCATCGAAATCAGAAATTTGACCAAAACGTTCGGGGAAAAGCGCGCGGTGGACGGCTTGAATATGACCGTCCCCGAGGGTGCGATCTACGGCTTTATCGGTGAAAACGGCAGCGGCAAATCGACGACCGAAAAGCTCATCTGCGGTCTCATTCGGCCGAGCGGCGGCGAGATAAAACTTTGGGGCAAAGGCCACAGGGACCAAGAGGTCCGCTCGCAAATCGGGGTCCTTATCGAATCCCCGGGCTGTTTCCCCAATTACACCGTCTGGAACAATATGAAACTGCAAGCCGCCAACCTCGGGATCAAGAACGAGGTCGAGGAGATACGGCGCGTTCTGCGCCTCGTCCGCATGGACGGCGCGGCGGGCAATAAATTCAAAAACTGCTCGCTCGGCATGAAACAGCGCATCGGCATTGCCTTTGCGCTCCTCGGAGACCCGCAACTTCTCGTGCTCGACGAGCCCATCAACGGCCTCGACGCCGACGGGATGCGTATCATGCGGGAGATCCTGTTGGGCCTCTCGCATCGCGGCACGACCGTCCTCATTTCCTCGCATATCTTGGGCGAGCTTGAGAAGATCGCCACGCACTACGGCATCATCCGAGGCGGCAAAATGCTCCGTGAGATGACGGCCGCTGAGCTCAACGCCGATTGCCCGACCTATGCCGCCCTCAAGACGGCCGAGATAGAGCGGACGCGGACGATCCTCGAGCGTGCTTTCGGACGGGCGGAGATCGACGGACAGACGGGCGAGATCCGCGTTTATCATGCAAGCGCGGAAGATGCCGCAAAATATCTGTACGGAAACTTTGGCATTCCCGTCACGGAGATCCGCACGGCAAAGATAAGTCTCGAAGAATACTACATCGATCTCATGCGGGGGGAAAAGCAATGAATCTTCTCAAGAAAAATTTCGGGAAACGTCTCAAGAGCATGCTCAAAGTGGACTTTCGGAGAATGTTCACGATGCCGACCGTCTATATCATGCTTGCGATCAGCCTCGCGCTCCCCGTTCTCATCTTGGTCATGACGTCCTTCGTGGGCGGGAGTGAGAATGCCATGTCGTTCACCAACGTCTGGCAGGCGATCGGCTCGGCGGGCGGAAATGCTATGAGCATGGACCTCACGAGCATGTGCAACATCAACCTTCTGTACTTTCTTGCGGCGATCTTCGTCTGCCTCTTTGTCGGCGAGGACTTCTCGAGCGGATACGTCAAGAACCTCTTCACGGTGCGCTCCCAAAAGACCGACTATGTCCTCTCCAAAACGATCGTGCTTTTTGCGGCGTCGGTCGGAATGTTCGTCCTCTATTTCATCGGCGCGATGATCGGCGGCGGGATCGCGGGGCTCTCCTTCGACGCCGCGGCGGTCGGTGCAAGCGCGGGCGGAATTATCGCCTGCATGATAAGCAAGATCTTTTTTGCGCTCGTCTTTGTCTCGATCGCCCTGACGCTCGCGACCGTCGGAAAGCAAAAATTGTGGCTCTCCATCCTCGGCGCTCTTGCCGCGGGGATGCTGCTCTTCACGATGATCCCCATGATGACGCCGCTCGATGCGGGCGCATTCAACGTCGCTTTATGCGTCCTCGGCGGCCCCCTGTTCGCCGCAGGGCTCGGAGCCGTCAGCAACGTGATACTGAACAAGACGAGTTTGGTTTGAGAGAAAGGGGCCCTTGATTTTCTGCGGCAGACGTGTTACAATGGATGCGGAAGGAGGGCGAGATGTTTTATTTCAGCAAATCCAAATACTGCGACTTCAAGCAGTGCCCCAAGATCCCGTGGCTCAAGAAGTACAGGCCCGAGGAATACGTCGTGGACGCCGCGACGCAGGCCCGCTTTACGGAGGGGAATGAGGTCGGCGACCTCGCGATGGGGCTCTTCGGGGACTTCATCGAGGTCACATCTCTCCGCGCGGACGGCTCGCTCGACCTCGGGAAGATGAAACGCCTCACGGCACAGTACATCGCCGAGGGGAGAGAGGTCATCTGCGAGGCCGCCTTCGAGCACAACGGGCTCTACTGCGCCGTCGATATTCTCAAGAAAAACGACGATAAGTACGATATTTTTGAAGTCAAGAGCAGCACTTCGCCCGACCATCCCGTCTATCTTCTGGATACGGCCTATCAGAGATATGTCCTCGAAAAATGCGGCGTGAAGGTGGGAAAAGTCTGCCTCGTGACCGTCGATAACAGCTACGTTTTCGACGGAACGCTCGATCTGAAGAAACTTTTCAGGATCACCGACGTCACCGAACTCGTCGGCAGTCGGCTCTCTGACGTCGAGGGAGACCTCGCGGCGGCGGAGAAGGTCATGCGCTCTTTTAACGAGCCGCCGATCGGGATCTCCGAGGCGTGTAATTCGCCATATATGTGCCCGTTTTTTGACTATTGCACGCGGAATTTGCCCTCGCCGTCCGTGTTCGACCTCTACGATTTTGGGTATAAGAAGAAACTTGCGCTCTATCGCCGCGGCGTCGTCTCCTTCGAGGACGTCCTGCGCGACGGATCGGGGATCGACAGCGAGATCCGCCGCCGCCAAGTGGAGCTCACCCTCTCGAAAGAGGGGCCGTATATCGACAGAGAGGAGATCGCCGAATTCCTCAAAACGCTCACATATCCGCTATATTTTCTCGATTTTGAGACAGTCCAGCCCGCCGTTCCGCGCTACATCGGCACGCGCCCGTACAGCCAGATCCCCGTGCAGTACTCTCTGCATATCTTGGAGGAAAACGGCACTCTTCGGCACCTTGAATTTCTGGGCCGCCCCGAAGAGGACCCCCGCAGGCGCTTGGCCGAGCGGCTGATCTCCGACATTCCCGAGGGCGTCTGTGTGGTCGCCTACAACAGCGCCTTCGAACGCGGCCGCATCCGTGAGCTCGCCGAGGCCTTTCCCGACCTCAAGGACCGCCTTCTCGGTATCGCGGAACACGTCAAGGACCTGCTCGACCCCTTCCGCAAGGGATACTATTACGACAGCAAAATGGGGGGCTCCTTCTCCATCAAGAGCGTGCTCCCCGCGATCTATCCGAACGACCCATCGCTCGACTATCACAGCCTCGAGGGCGTCCACAACGGTGAAGAGGCCATGACGATGTTTCTCCGCCTTCCGCAGTTCCAAGGCGACGCCCGCGCGAAGGCCGAACAGGACCTTTTGCGGTATTGCGAGCTCGACACCTTCGCCATGGTAAAGGTCCATGCAGCCCTCATCCGCTCCGTCCGCTCATCCTGAGAGCGCGGCTCAGGATGACGCGCAGAGTGTGTCCGCGGGGTCGCTCTGCCCGTTCCCGCACCTCAACACATTAAAAATGTTTTAGATGTCTGAATGATATTCTACAATAGACTTGTCAGTTAGGGCAAGTCGGCATGTTTTGACTGTTCAGTAATGGACTTACCTTAATTGGTGAGTCCATTTTTTTATGCAAGGAGGTAGCAATGGTAGTCAAACAAAAGGTATCAACCGAGCGTGTGTTTATGTTTGGTATTGATCGCGCTTTGAAAAACTGAAATAATTGATAGATGAGAAGAATTATAGGGGATAGGCATAAAAACGATACAAAAAGGGACTGACACAAAGTCAGTCCCTTTTTGTGGTGGAGTATTGAGAATGTAAAACGAATATTGAAATTCATTTTCCGTCACAAAGCATTAAAATCCCCGCAATCATGTTGATGAACAACAAAACGC
>CANREC010000090.1 GCA_947629535.1 uncultured Clostridia bacterium
GGGGTGGGTTCCGTCAGTTCGACGTGTAGCTCGGGGCGGGCCCCCTCCTCCACCCCTCCCCCTGACGCAGGGGGAGGGGTGGCGTCATCCTGAGGGAGCGGAGCGACCGAAGGATCCCCTTGAACAACGTCCTGCTCCGTAGGTCTATGAGATCCTTCGCTACGCTCAGGATGAGCGGACGCGGAAGGCTCCTGCTCCTCGTCGTCCAAGCCGTCCTCGCCGTGGAAGGCGCAGTAGCCGCCGAGCGGAATGAGGCGGACGGCAAAGAGTTCCCCCGACTTCTTACGGGCGATCTTGAAGAGGGCGGGGCCGAACCCCACGGAGAACTCGTCGATCTTGAATTTCAGGATCTTCCCCGCGACATAGTGTCCGAATTCATGGATGGTGATCATCGCGAGAAGGATCAGTATGGCGAGCGCGACCGAACCGACCGTGCTCCAAACGCTCATGAGATCATTCATCGATCAAGCGCCGCGCCTCCTCCCGCGCCCGCGCGTCCGCACGGGATAGTGTTCCGTAGCCGTCCGCCCTTTCGGCGGGAATGCGGCTGAGGACTTCTTCGATAGTTTCCGCGATCTTCAAAAAGCTTATTCTCCCCTGCAGGAAGGCGTGCACGGCCGTCTCCGCCGCCCCGTTGAGGACCGTCGGCGCCGTTCCCCCCTCTTTCCCCGCCGCGACGGCGAGGCCGAAGCAGGGAAATCTTTCCTCGGGCAGCCGTTCAAAGTGCAGCGTCCCGATCTCGGCAAGATCGACCTCATGACAGCAGGGGAGCCGCGCGGGGTAGGTCAAAGCGAGCTGGATGGGGAGTTTCATGTCGGGATAGCCGAGCTGGGCGAGCATGGCGCCGTCCTCGAAGAGAACGATGGAATGCACGATGCTCTCGGGGTGTACGACAGCTTGGATCTGCGAAAAATCAGCCCCGTACAGCCATTTGGCCTCGATGACCTCGTACCCCTTGTTGAGGAGCGTCGCGCTGTCTATGGTGATCTTCGCACCCATCTTCCACGTCGGGTGGCGGAGCGCGTCGGCCGCGGTCACCCGCTTGAGCTCCCCGTCGCCGAGGTGCAAAAAGGGCCCGCCGCTCGCCGTCAGAATGAGTTTTTTATAGGGGGCGTCCCGCCGCATGCCGAGGCACTGGAAGAGGGCGGAATGCTCGCTGTCGACGGGCACGATGTCGGCCCCGCTCTCTTTGGCCGCCCGCATGACGAGCTCGCCGCCGCAGACCAAGCTCTCCTTGTTGGCGAGGGCGACCGTCTTGCCGTTCTCGATGGCGGCAAGCGTATACTTGAGCCCCGCAAATCCGCCCGAGGCGATGAAGGCGACGTCGCAATCCGCAAAGAGCGCCGAATGGGACGGGATCTCGGCGGCCAAATAGGCGGCTTTCGGCCGAAATTCCTCTTTGAGCGCGTCGAGGCCCGCCCTGTCGCTGCCTGCGACGAGCGCGGAAAAACAAAATTCGGTCTTGTGGCTGCGGACGACTTCACAGACCTGCCGTCCGATGCTGCCCGTGCAGCCGATGAGTGCGATCTTTTTCATGGTTGGATCGAAAACGTCCGCCTGCGCGGACGTCGGATACATGTTATGTTATGCCTTTTAGCCGAAAATCATGATTCGGACGACCATGACGAGACAGATGACGAGCCCTGCGAAGAGGGAAGAATCGATCCTGTCCAGAATGCCGCCGTGGCCGGGAAGAAGTTTCCCCATGTCCTTGATGCCGATCTTGCGCTTGATGGCGCTCTCGACGAGGTCGCCGATCTCGCAAAAGACAGCCGTCAGAATACCGAGGCCGATGAAGAAGAGCGCCTCGGGCCAGCTCAAGCTGAAGATCCCGCCGAGCGGCGCCGCGAGGAGCCCCGTCCCGCCGAGCTGTACGATGCCGTAGTAGCAGAAGAAGATGACGACCGCCCCGAGCGCTCCGCCGATGAGCCCGCCGACACCGCCGATCATCGTCTTGTTGGGGGAGACGTCGGGCGCGAGCTTTGCGCGGATCTTCTTGCCGAACAGTTTCCCGAACACGAGCGCGAAGGAATCGGCAAACGGGCAGAGAATGAATACGAAGAGAAGGGCGAGCTCGGAGTAGACCTCGAGATGGTTGCAGACTGCGAGCACGACGATGAGATTGGAGGGATAGATGAGCGCAAAGAGCGAATATCCCGTCGATTCAAGGCTCGTTTCACCGAAACGGAACACCAAGAGGGAGAAGAGCACGGCGAGCCCCGCGAGGAACATGCCGCAGGTGATGAGGATGGAATAGTTCCTTCCGACCGCCGCGGACGGGTCGCCGCCCGGGAGAGGTCCCACGATGTCGAGCAGGTCGGCAAAGATGAAATCGCTCACGGCATACGTCACAAGAACGAGAACGGCAAAGGTCATGACGACGATCTTCTGCGCCTTTGTCATCTTGTCTTGAAAGGCCCTGAGCATCTCGAACGTCCCGATGACGGTGAAGATGAGCAGGAGCGCGTCGAAGAAGAGGACGCTCACAAAGAGCTTGAGCGCGAAGAAGGCGACGAGGACCGAGCAATAGACGATGCCTGTGATGAGCCGCACCCAAAATTCGTCGAGCTTGGGCTTTTTGACGGTGGTTTCAGTCTCCATAAACTTCCTTTCAGATCCTGCCGAACCGTCTGTCCCGCAGGGAAAATTCCTTCAAAGCTTTATCGAAGTCCCCGTTCGTGAAATCGGGGAAGAATTTTTTGGTGAAATACAGTTCGGCGTAGGCCGATTCATACAGCAAAAAGTCGGAGAGACGGAGCTCTCCTCCCGTGCGGATGAGAAGATCGACGGGCGGGACGGAAAGGAAGGAGGAGAAGGTCTCCCTTGTGACCTCTTTCCCCTCTTTCACCGCCCTGTTTGCGGCCGAAACGATCTCCCCCCTGCCGCTGTAGGCAAGGGCGAGGTACAGCGTCCCCCGCGTGCCGCCCGCTGTGAGCTCTTCCGACGGCGGGATCATGGCGCGGATGTCCTCGGGAAGGAGGGCAAGCCCGCCGATGACGCGGAGCTTGATGCCGCGCTCCTTCAGTTTCGGCGCCTGCGTGGGAAAAAACTCCCGAAAGAGCGAGAAGAGCGCTTCGACCTCTTCCTTGGGGCGGGAGAGGTTTTCCTCGGAGAGCGCATAGAGCGTGAGGCATCGGACGCCCCGTTCAAAGGCGTGCTCGCAGAGCGAGAGCATGCGCCTGAACCCCGCCCTGTGCCCTGCACTGCGGGGCAACAGCCTCTTCTTGGCCCATCGCCCGTTTCCGTCCATGATGATCGCAACGTGCTCTGCGGTCATCAGACGGTGAGAAGCTCCTTTTCCTTGGCGGCGACCGTCGTATCGAGGGAGGTCATGCACTTGGCGACCGCCTCTTCGACGTCCTGCTCGCAGTTCTTGCTCTCGTCCTCGGAGAGTTCCTTGTTGGTCTTCATCTTCTTGATGGATTCCATGGCGTCCCTGCGGACATTGCGTGCCGCGACCTTGGCCTCTTCGCCCATCTTGCGGACCTGCTTGACGAGCTCTTTCCTGCGTTCCTCGGTGAGCATGGGGAACACGAGACGGATGACGTTGCCGTCGTTCGAGGGCGTGATGCCGATGTTGGAGGCGAGGATCGCCTTCTCGATGGATCTCAAAAGGGACTTGTCCCAAGGAGAGATGACGAGGCACCGCGCGTCGGAGACGGCGATGTTGCCGAGCTGTTGAAGGGGGCTCGTGCCGCCGTAGGCTTCCACCTGTATCTTATCGAGGATGTGCGGATTGGCACGGCCCGCGCGGATGGCAGCATAGTTATCCTGCAAAACGGACACCGTCTTGTCGAGTTTGTCCTCGAGCACGAGAAAAATTTCTTCCACTTTTTCGTTGTCGATCATATGAGTTCTCCTTTTTTGAAGTTAAGAATTAAGAATTGAGGGTAATACGCTCAACCTGAGTGAGCGCAGCGACCGCCCCGTCCGCTCAAGGGTGGGCGGGGGCAGGCTCAATTCGTGATCATCGTTCCCAAATTTTCGCCGCAGACGGCGCGGAGAATGGAATCCTTCTCGCCGAGCCCGAATGCGAGCACGGGGATATTGTTCTCCATGCACATCGTCGCGGCGGTGAAGTCTATCACCTTGAGATCCTTATTGATGATCTCCCCGAACGTCAGTCTTTCATACTTCTTGGCGGCGGGATTTTTGACGGGGTCGGAATCATAGATGCCGTCCACGTTCTTGGCCATGAGCAACACGTCCGCGCCGATCTCACAGGCACGCTGTGCGGCGGCCGTGTCCGTCGAGCAGTAGGGATTCCCCGTCCCGCAGGCGATGATGACGATCCTGCCCTTCTCGAAGTGGCGGAGCGCCTTTCTCAGGACGTAGGGCTCGGCGACGGAGACCATGTTGAGGGCAGTCTGCACGCGCGTGGGAATGCCGCGTTTCTCGATGGCGTCCATCATGGCGAGGGAATTCATCACCGTGGCGAGCATGCCCATCTGGTCGGCAGTGGTCCTGTCCATATTGGTGCCCTGCCTGCCCCGCCAGAAGTTGCCGCCGCCGATGACGAGCGCGACATCCACGCCCATCTCGTGGACTTTGACGAGTTGGTCGACGACCATGGAGATGACGTCCGCGTTAAGGCCGAATTTTTGGTCCCCCGCGAGCGCTTCGCCCGAAAGTTTCAAAAGGATGCGTTTGTATTTCGCAGTCATACCTTGCCTCGTATGAGATTTTTTTCAGTATAGCACAGTTCTTGCAAAAAAGCAAGGCCTTCTCCCGCGAAAATCGGCGGCCGAAAAATACGCCCTGCAAGAGCGCAGGGCGCAGGATCAATCGCGTTCCTTGATCTCGATATTGTACTTCTTGGAATCTCTCGGGGTCGCGGCGCGGACAAGCGTTCTGAGCGCCTTCGCGATCTTCCCCTGCTTGCCGATGACTTTCCCCATGTCGGAATCGGAGAGAAGGACGGTGACGTTGATGCTCTCCTCCGTCTCTTCCACGACATAGTCGATGTTTTCCTTGTCCTCGGCGAACTGATTTACGATATACTTGATCAGATCTAACATATGTTCTCCTTTTTGCCTTTTGCCTCACTCAAAAAGGCCTTGGCGGGACACTGCCCTTGCATATAACCCTTCCGCGGCCAACCCGATTGATGCACAGCGCACTCTCGCTCGAACATTTCTTTACGAAGGCCCTAAGGCCGAGCAAAGAAATGTTCGAAATCTCTTACTTCTTCTTTTTCTTTCCCTTGGTCTTGGGAGCGGAGAGTTTCGTGGGTTTCTCCATCGCGCCGACCTGCACGAGAAGGCTCTTCACCGTCTCCGTGGGCTGAACGCCCTTGCTGAGCCATTCCTTCGCCTTTTCGACGTCGACCGTGAGCGTCACGGGGTTGGACTTGGGATCGTAGAAACCGACTTTCTCGATGTACTCGCCCGTTGCGGCCTTGCGTGCGTCGACGACGACGATACGGTAGACGGGAGACTTCTTGTCGCCCATTCTGACCAATCTCATTTTGACCATTGTTGTTACCTCTCTATAATAATTTTTATTTTTGACTTGTTTTTTTCAACATATGTTGCGGTTTTTGGAAGAAACGTTTCTCTCTTCGGGATGTTTTGCTACGCTTAACATGACGCGAGGGGGGGCGGGTGCCCGTCTTCCCCTTGCCCACCCATCGATGGGTGGGTGGCACGGC
>CANREC010000091.1 GCA_947629535.1 uncultured Clostridia bacterium
GTCAATGCGGAGGATGAAGGGTTTGAAAATTCTTTGCTGTGCGGTTTCAAGAGTGCATTGGAGATCGTAAAAACGAGGGGGTTCCAAACGATATCGATCGATGTCGCTTCCTTTGCGACAGAGGAAACGTTCTCCTATGCGATGAACGCGATTTTGGATTGCTTGATTGAATTGCGTTGCTCGGCAATGGGAGCCGACTTTAAGGTTTATATTGTCGGAGACTTCCGTCAAATGAATGAAATGCTTTTACAGCAAGCAGAGATATCTCTTTTCGCGCCGACGAAAACCAACTTGAACTTGTCTTTTGGAGACGGAGGCGATCCCTTAAAAGAGGCTTTTGACGGCTATCTCTCGGCTCACTCCGAACAGAAATCATTCCGTGAATATCTTGGGACTTTGATTGAGGAGAAAAAAATCGCCAAGTATTCCGAGGTGTATAAAAGAGCAGGAGTTTCGAAATCCACTTTTTCCAAAATCATGAATTTCAGCATTGATTATAAACCTTCCAAGGCTACCGTGGCAGCTCTCGCCATAGGCTTAAAATTGGACTTGGAAGAAACGATAGCATTTTTCCACGCCGCCGGCTATCATTTGGGGACAGCCGAATTTGCAGACAAAGTGGTCCGATTTTTTCTTGAAAGAAAAATCTATGATATTCAAGAAGTGAATTGTTGCTTATATTATTATGGGCTTCCCCTGCTTGGGGAACACGGCAGGGACGATAACGTGCGTCTGAAATAATCTAAATTTCAAAATATGGAGTGTCTTGTCAAAAGTTGATTGGCAGGACACTTTTTTTATGTGGACTTTGGTATAATAGCTACCGTCATTTATCGATGAGAGCTTAAAGTCTCAATAGGGAGGAGGAAATGAAATACCAAACACACAGAGCACTATATTACACCTTCGCTTCGCAAGAGATTGAGAACGAGAACATGAATGACGTGTGGCGGCGAACAGCCGAGCTGTTTGGTGTACCCGCCGAAGAACGGCAGTTCGGAGAAAGATCGCTATCCGAGCCGACACTTGCGGGACTCAAAACCGTCGAGGATTTACGGCTGTTTCAAAAATGCGCGAGCGGCTTCGGGAGTGGGCTGCAAGGCTTGACCGAAAAGATTGATGGTGAGATCCTCGAAATCAAATATCAGGTGCTTTTCAAAATCAAGCAACTGATAAGCGAACAAAGGACTACGCCGCTCAAGGCGATTGCCGCAGCATATCGGCGCGATCCCGCGGCGGCGGTCCTCTATGTCCTGCAAATTCTTCTTCGCAATGAGGGAAGAAAGGAACTCGGATACCGTATTCTGCTCGAGGCACTTTCCACAGACCAAAACAGCGATGCGGGAATAATCTTGCTGAACAGCAGACAGGGGAATGCAAGCTCCATTTATGACAAACTTTCCGAAACGCCCGAGATGATCCTTCATCCCGAGGTCTTGGAAGAACTTGCAAGGGCGCACGGGCTCAACCCCGCAGTGGGGCACAGAGACAGCACAAGGATAGGATTTTAAGGACATTATGGAAAAAATCAATTTTGAACTCATCAACAAGATCGCAGAGAGCGTTCACGGCGAACACTCTGTTTTGATGCCGATTTCAGACGTCATTGGGGAAGAGGGGTACAGCGTACACAAGGCGCTCGACCCGCATCCGTCGGGTATGCCCGTCTCTTCCTACCGTGACGCCAACGGCGACCTCATGATCGTTCAAAAGGACGGGCTTTGTCATGCGCTTGTGGCGGGAAGCACGGGCTGCGGAAAGAGTCTGCGTTACCTCGTGACGACGCTCTTCAATCTCACGGGAAGCCATTCTGTCATCAT
Source organism: uncultured Clostridia bacterium (assembly GCA_947629535.1). Lineage (GTDB taxonomy): Bacteria > Bacillota > Clostridia > Christensenellales > Borkfalkiaceae > Gallimonas. The sequence goes on from CANREC010000091.1 coordinate 1,821, forward strand.
TACCGACGTCAAGGGCGAGCTCTACCGTCTGACGGGCAGCTATTTGAAAGGGATCTATGGCGAGGAGAATGTCAAAGTCATGGACTTTATTCATCCCGAACGCTCCCAAGTGTTCTTTAATCCCTTCTATACGCTTGCATTGCAGTACAGAGACGCGGAGCTTTCCGAGGAGAAAGACCGTATCCGAGAGGATGTTCTCACGGAGACCAAAAAGATCCTCGACCAATACTTCAGCATAGAGTGCCAGCGGGACCCCACATGGGAGCAGGGAGCGATCTCCTTCATTTTCGGCATGATTGTCGGACTGTTTGAGGATATGACGTTGACCAAAGCGGAGGAGCGGACCACGGGCCGCAGGCGGGTCCTGCCCGAACAGGTCAACTTTGCCAGCCTTGCGAGGATCTTTCATGCCTTTTCCTATGACAACGACGGGTTCTATGACGGCGGATTCTTTTCGTCGAGAAAGGCTTCTTCGCACACGGGAATGCATGTGCGCGGCATCATACAGAATGCGCCGAACACGCGCGCGTCCTATTTGCAGATCGTCGAAAAATACATCAACGAATACACATATCCGGACGTCAGAAATCTGACGCTCACGGACAATCTCGACATGAGGACCTTTGCGGAGAAACCGCAAATATTGTTCCTTTCGTACGACCTGTCCGACAAACGCATGCGCGGTATCGTCAACAAGTACATCATCCGCACGCTCAACACATTGAAGGACAAAGCCAAGGAGTCGGGCGAGCCGCTGCATGTGCCCGTCGTGTTCTATTGCGACGAATTCCCGACGCTCTCCGCCGACGAGATCTATCCCACCATCTTCAGCATCGGGCGGGGGCTCAACCTCTTCATCACGGCGATCGTGCAGGACTATTCCCAACTCGAAACGACCTACTCCGCGGGCGTTGCAAAACAGTTCCGCAGCAACAGCAATCTCTCCTTCTTTCTCGGCACCAACGACCTTGCCACCGCCTGTGCGGTCAAGGAGCAGATCGGCAGACACGTTATTGAGGACCCCGCAAGCTATCTCATGGACACCATCAAATTTATCGAGGTCTATCTCGTGAGCGAGGACGAACTCATGCACCGTCTTGCGCCGGGCGACGCGTATATCACGATCAACAACCATATGCCCGTGAAGGGGAGCTTTGAGCTCTATTACAATGCCCCGGAATATCAAGTCTTTCCCCTTGCGGAGACGATTTCGACGCCGACTTTGGATTTCAACGACAAAAAGTACAACTACGACTGTTCTTGCATGAGGAGCATATTCTGATGGAAAAGAAGGACATTTTATACACGATCTATTCCGCCGAAACGGGGATAGATATATTCGATCTGCTCTATGAGTGCAGTATTGGTTACGGTGAAGTGAAACCTTTCCTCGACGAATGGGTTGCACAAGATCTCCTAAAGACAGAGGACGGGAGACGCTATAAACTCATCGGCGACGGCAGAATGTTTTTGGGAAAACACAGAGAGGAAGACTCCTTAGAGGAACGGCGCGTCTATTTGGAAACGCGGCGGCAAGATCTCATCCGACGAATGCAGGAAGAGATGCACGCGGACGATGAGGATGGGGCGGAAGAGGACGAGGATGAGACGGAAGTCGACGCCCTCGATTTTGACGAATATTTGAATTTTATCCAAAAAAATATGGGTGGCAGGAGCGATGTCGTTGATCAAGACGAGGAAAATGATTTCCGACTAAACGATGATTTGTGCAAACTTGTTTTCAAAAACATAGTAGAAGGCATTGCTATAAGCAAGCAGGACGACCACTGTTTTATTGAGATCAAGGGCATCGAATTATACGAGACGGATGCGAAATTTGAGATTTTCCCTTGCGATGGAAAAGTTTATCTCTGGGAACAAGGGGCAACTCTTTGTAGGTTGAATGAAAACGTTGTGCTAACCGATGAAAAACTTGAATGCGCCAAACACATTGCGATTGAAAGTGGTTCGGAAATCATCGGTAATATGCTCTGCATAGAAGTACATTCAAAGGAACAAATGCTCGCATACCTTTTGAGATTGTATGCTACCATGGAGCGAATTTGGTACATGGGAGACATGTCATGCGCGTCAATGGTACGGAAATAGCAGAATATTCCCGAGGAGTACATTGAGGTTTTCGAATAAGTGACGAGGATAGAGAAAATACGAGCATAATTGACATTCATACAAAATATGGATTTACTCCCCATAAAATCGGTTAGATGTTAAAATGGATGGAAAAGGTTTATTTCTCCTTTTAATGTGGTTATTAAGAAGTACAAAGTCTTGCTTACCATGGAAGAATTCAAAAGCTGCTTCGGGAAGAAAGGGGATTGTTTCTCCATTTTCTTGACAAAAGTCGTTATAACACTATTATTTAACGAAACAATAAATGGAATAATTAAAAAATATTAGGACGGTGAAAAATCATGAAAAAGATTGCGTTTATCAGAACAGGCGGACAAACGGGTGTCGACCGTGCCGCTCTTGATTTTGCCAGGGAGAATAAGCTTTCTATTCTTGGTTGGTGTCCTAAAAATGGTTGGGCGGAAGATATGCCGACTGCTCCCGGGGTCAGGGCAATTTTCCCGGAACTCCAGGAAACCCCATCCGATGATGTCGCGCAGCGGACAAGATGGAATGTGCGAGATTCTCATGCCACGCTCATCATTGATCCCCGCGCCGCTTCTTCTTCCGATGGTACGAGTGTTACGGCGCAAATGGCCAAAGAGATGCAGCGCCCCCTTTGGGTGGTTCGGAATGAAAAAAGCGCGTCTGAGATCGTGGCATGGCTGATGATGCTCGGCGACGAGCTGACCTTAAATATAGCCGGACCGAGGGCAAGTGAATGCACCGAGGCGTATCAAATCGCCAAGAGGATTTTGGGAGAAGCGGTTCGCTTACTCGAAGAGGTGGAAGCGCGCGGAAACACGACGACCATCAGGAATCCTAATGACGAGAGTGAGGAGAACGATCCCAAATTTTTGGAGGCGCTCAAAGTCGTCATTAAGGAAGGAAGAGTCTCGATTGCCTCGATCCAACGCAAATGTGACATCGGCTACAACCATGCGGGAAAGATCATCGAATGGATGGAAAGCATGGGATACATCTCTTCCTTTGACGAGACGAGCAAACGCAGAGTACTCATCACAAGAGAGCTGTTTCTCAAGAGATACGGTTCCCTCGATTGACGGGGACGGGGGACAACGAAAGGGGGCGAGGAGAGCGCCCGAAGAACGGATGGATGAAGACGGGAAGAGGAGTTCGGCAGTTCATCCAAAAGGAGAAAACGGTATGATCTATATCACAGGCGATACGCACGGACAATATGATTTTGCAAAACTTCTTTCTTTCGCAGATGCGCACCCAGAGCTTACGAAGAGGGACTATGTCATCATCGCGGGGGATTTCGGCGGCGTATGGAGCGAGCGAAGTTTGGAGACGACACTCTCCATGTATGCTCGTTTGCCGTTTACCACGCTGTTCGTGGACGGCAATCATGAGAACTTCGACATGCTCAATGCCTACCCTGTGGAAATTTGGAATGGGGGGAAGGTGCATAAAATCAGTTCGGACATCATTCACCTGATGCGCGGGCAGGTATTTGAGATAGAAGGAAAGACGATCTTTGCCTTTGGCGGTGCGACCAGCATCGACAAGTATTTGCGCACAGAGGGGATAAGCTGGTGGGCACAGGAATTACCCACCTATGAAGAACTCGACGAGGGCATTGCCAATCTTAAGCGGTACAACAATACGGT
>CANREC010000092.1 GCA_947629535.1 uncultured Clostridia bacterium
GCCCCGACAATGCGTCATCCAGAGCGCAGCGATGGATCCCGACGGTCGATGTCGGACTTCGTTTGAGGCGCAACCCCCTCCCCTACCCCTCCCCCTTCAACGGGGGAGGGCGGATGAGCGTCCCTACACCCCTCCCCCTTCAACGGGGGAGGGCGGATGAGCGTCCCTGCAGGTCAAGCAAAAAAATCGAAATCACATAGGAGCAACAAAAGAACATGAAGATCGCAATGACGGGCGTCAGCGGAAATATGGGAAGAGAGGCGCTCAAACAGACCCTCGAGCTCGATAACGCCCAATTTGTCCGCGTCCTTCTCTCGTGGAGAAAACGCAACAATAAGCTCGCAAAAAAGCTCAAAAAGCAATACAGGGACCGCATCGGGATCGTGCGCGGCTCCATAGCCGATAAGAATGTCTGCAAGGCGCTCGTTGCGGGCATGGACTACGTCGTCCACATGGCGGCCGTCATTCCGCCCCGTTCGGACAACGACTTCGAGGCGAGCGAGGAGTGCAATCTCTCGGGCACCGTGGCCCTTGCGGACGCCGTCTTTGAGGAAGATCCCCAGCCCAAGTTCATCCACATCTCCACGGTCGCCCTCTACGGCAACCGCAACGAGAAACACCCCTTCGGCAGAGTGGGCGATCCCCTCGTCATCTCCCCCTTCGACACCTACGCCATGCACAAGCTCAAGGCAGAACGGTACGTTCTGGAACGCGGCATCAAGACCTTTGCCGTGCTCCGCCAGACGGCGATGCTCCACCCGAACATGCTGGGCGACAACGTCAGCGACGGGCTCATGTTCCACACCTGCGTCAACGCGCCCTTGGAGTGGGTGAGTTCACGGGACAGCGGCTATCTCATCAAGCGCATTCTCGAGCGCGATTCCGCGGGGGAAGTCCCCGAATTCTGGCGCAACATCTACAACATCGGCGCGGGCAAAAAGGGCATGGCGACGGGCTATGACACCTTCAAATACGGATTCGGGCTCATCGGCGGTTCGGCGGAGAAGTTTTTCAGACCCGAATGGCTCTCCCAACGCAATTTCCACGGCCTGTGGTACTATGACGGAAATGCGCTCGAGGAGCTCTTCCACTACCAAAGGGACGGCATGCAGGACTATTGGCAGGAGATCGGGCGTCGGCACAAGCTCTTCAAGCTCGCCAAGATCGTGCCCAAAAAACTCATCTATCTCTTCCTCTTCCGCAGGCTCCTTAAGACGCCGAACGCGCCCATGTACTGGAAAAAATCGGGCGATCATGCGCGGGTTTTCGCCTATTTCGGCCCCGACGAGGCGCCCACGGACTGGAAGGACGTCAAGCTCATCGCAAAGGGCGATTTCGGCGATTATGACGCGATGCGCGACAAGGAGAACGCCGCCCTTCTCTCCCACGGCTACGACGACGCGAAACCCATTTCGTCGTGGACGGTCGGGGACCTGAAAAGCGCGGCCGCCTTCCGCGGGGGAGAATGCCTTGCGGCGGAGATGTCGGACCCCTATGCGCCCGTTCTCTGGAAATGCCATGACGGGCATGAATTCTCGCTCTCCCCCCATACCGTGCTGAAGGGCGGGCACTGGTGCCCGATCTGCGGGTGCCCCGCGCCGTGGGACTTCGACCGACAGGCCAAGTTTTCCCCCTACATCGCGCAGGTCTGGTACGACAGCCACGCAAAAAACGAGGACATATGTTACGATCTGGACGGAAAAACGCCCGTCCTGAAACATCTTGAGGACAACAAATGAAGATCGTCTGCTGTTACTTCTCGGGCACGGGAAACACTGCGCGGGCCTGCGAAGAACTCATGGAACAATTGGAGCAAAACGGGCACATAACTTCGCTTTTTCCCATTCGGAAGGACGCGGAGCGCCCCGATCTCTCGGACGCGGACTGCCTGCTTGTCGGGTACCCCGTGCACGGATTCAACGCACCCGTACCCGTGCTGAAATTCTTAAAATCGCTCGACAAGACGCAAAAAAAGACGCCCTGCTATCTCGTCAGGACGTCGGGTGAACCGCTGAAGTTCAACACGGCCTCGGGCGTCACCCCGAAACGCATCCTCAAAAAGAAGGGCTACGCCGTCATGGGGGAATTCCACTATGTTCTCCCCTACAACATCATCTTCCGCCACTCGGACGGCATGGCGGCGAGAATGAAACGCGGCCTTGAGCTGCGGCTCCCCGCCGACGCCGAAAAAATCGCACATATAGAGCAGTTTTCGGTGAAATGCGGTCCAGTGAGCCGCTTTGTCTCTCTCGTCTGCCGCATCGAACATGCGGCCATGCCCCGCATCGGGCGACACTTCAAGACGACGGAGAAATGCGTCGGCTGCGGCAAGTGCGAGAAGATCTGCCCGCAGGGCAACATCCGCATGGAGAACGGGCGTCCGTCCTTCGGCAAGTCCTGCGCGGGCTGTATGGGCTGCGTCTTTTCCTGCCCGCAGGACGCCATTCACCCCGCCCTCTTCGAGGGTTGGAAGGTCAACGGCGCCTATACCTTCGACGCCCCGCCCGCCACCGACGGGGAAGTCTGCAAGTACTGCAAAAAGGCCTATCTCCGCTACTTCCACGAGGGAGAAGAGCAAGACCGCTCATCCTGAGGAAACGAAGAAACAGCGGGCAGCCGTTTCAACCGTCCGCGCGGGAACAACAAAACGCATAGCAAAAAAGACGCCGATGGCGTCTTTTTTGCGATATATGTTGCATTTTTTAGTCGTCGGAGTCGGTATCGGCGGATTCGGCGGGAACGTCGGCGGCCGTCTCTTCGGGAGCCTCCACCTCGGCCGTGTCGTCCCTGTCTGTGACGGCGACGGTCGCGATGATGCCCGCTCTGACGTTCATGAGACGGACCCCGCGCGTGTTCCTGCCGATCGTCGAGACGGCGTCCGCGTGCATGCGGATAATGACGCCCGCGCTCGTGACGAGGAGCACGTCGTCTGCGTCGGAGACAAGTTTCATGCCCGTGAGCGCGCCCGTCTTTTCGTTGAACACGCCCGCCTTGATGCCCTTGCCTGCCCGCGATTGCAGTCTGTATTCCTCGGGGCTCGTGCGCTTTCCATAGCCGTTTTCGGAGACGGTGAGAATGTCATACCCTTCCTTCAGGGCGAGCATGTCGACGACGCGATCGCCCTCTTCAAGGTTCATGCCGCGCACGCCCATCGTGTCTCTGCCCATGGGGCGGGCGTCTGCCGCATTGAAACGGATGCACTTGCCCGAATGGGACGCGAGCATGACCTCGTCCCCGTTCTTGACAAAGCGCACGGCGATGAGTTCGTCCCCCTCGACGATCTTGATGGCGATCTTGCCGCTCTTCATGATGCGGTCGAACTCGGATGCAGGCGTCTTTTTGACGAGGCCGTCCCTTGTCGCCATGATGAGGTACCCCTCTTCGCTGCCGAGGACGGGCAAAACGGCCGCGATCCTCTCCCCCGCCGAAAGGGGCAGAAGGTTGACGATGGCCCTTCCCCTCGCCTGACGGTTGGCCTCGGGGATCATGTAGCCCTTCATGGAATACACTCTGCCGAGGTTGGAGAAGAACAGGATGGGCACATGCGTGGAGCAGACGAACATGTCGGAGATGAGGTCGTCCTCCTTGGGTTTATGCGCCGTGATACCGACGCCGCCGCGGCCCTGTGCCTTGTATTCGGCGACGGGGATGCGTTTGACGTACCCGCCCGCCGTCATGGAGATGACGACGTCCTCTTCGTCGATGAGGTCCTCGTCCTCGATGTCGCCGAAGTCGACGGAGATCTCCGTCTTTCTCTCGGAGGGATATTTGGCCTTGATGGTCATGAGGTCGTCGCGGATGATCTGCAGGACCCTTGCCTCGTTGGCGAGGATGTCCTTGAGGTCGGCGATGGTGAGGCGGAGCTGTTCGAGCTCGTCCTTGAGCTTTTCGACCTCGAGGGAAGTGAGGCGCTGCAAACGCATCTCAAGAATGGCGTTCGCCTGCATTTCGGAGAGTTCAAATGCCTCGGTGAGCTTTGCACAGGCGGAGTTTTTATCTGCCGATTCCTTGATGATCCTGATGACCTCGTCGATGTTGGCGAGCGCCAAGACGAGCCCCGACACGATATGCGCACGCTCTTCGGTTTTCTGAAGGTCGTACTTGGTCCTGCGGCGGATGACGTCCTTCTGGTGGTCGAGATAATAGCTCAGAACGTCGCGGAGGGAGAGATACCTCGGCTCGGTGCCGTTCTCGACGAGGGCGAGGAGAATGATGCCGTCCGAGACCTGAAGATTGGTATGCTTATAGAGGGTGTTGAGAACGACCTGCGCGTTGGCGTCCTTCTTGCATTCGATGACGATGCGGAGGCCCTCTCTGCCCGATTCGTCGCGGATGTCCGAGATGCCCTCGATGCGTTTATCCTTGACCATGTCCGCGATCTGGACGACGAGCTGCGCCTTGTTGACCTGATAGGGGATCTCCGTGACGACGATGCGGCTTCTGACATTGCCGCCCGTGCCGTGCTCCTCGATCTCGCACTTTGAGCGGATGACGATGTTCCCCTGTCCCGTCCTGTACGCCTTGCGGATGCCGCTGCGGCCCATGATGAGGCCGCCCGTCGGGAAATCGGGCGCGGGAATGTATTCCATGAGTTCCTCGACGGTGATGTCGGGGTTGTCGATCATGGCAACGGTGCCGTCGATGACCTCGGCAAGGTTGTGCGGCGGAATGTTCGTCGCCATGCCGACCGCGATGCCGTCCGAGCCGTTCACCAAAAGATTGGGAAAACGGGCGGGGAGCACGGCGGGCTCCATCTCGATGCCGTCGAAGTTGGGGAAGAAATCCACCGTCTCCTTGTCGAGATCGCGGAGCATTTCTGCGGCGAGCTTGGTGAGGCGGGCCTCGGTGTAACGCATGGCTGCAGGCGGGTCGCCGTCCACGGAACCGAAGTTCCCGTGGCCGTCCACGAGCGGGAAGTTGATGGAGAAGTCCTGCGCAAGCCGCACGAGGGCGTCATAGACGGAGCTGTCGCCGTGGGGGTGGAATTTACCCATGACGTCACCGACGATACGGGCGCACTTTCTGTACGCCTTGTCGTTGTAGAGGCCCATTTCGTGCATTGCATAGAGGATACGGCGGTGGACGGGTTTGAGGCCGTCGCGGACGTCGGGGATGGCCCTCGACTTGTTGACCGCCATCGCATAGGCAATGAAGGAGCGCTTGAGCTCGTCGTTGACTTCAACGTCGAGGACCTTGGTCATTTCAAGCGTTTTCTTAAATTCGTCTGTGAGCTCCGGGCTCGTTTCTCGTTTTGCCATATCGGCTCCTTTTTTTATGTTTTCTGATTATTTTTCGTTTTTTGCGTCGTTCAGAGTGGCGCGGGAACGCGGGGCAGGATGACGC
>CANREC010000093.1 GCA_947629535.1 uncultured Clostridia bacterium
CATTAAGGCTCCTCCCGAGGAGGAGCTGTCACCGTAGGTGACTGAGGTGGGCATGTTCGGATCCGTTGCCCACCCCCCTACCCCCCTCCTACTTCGTCGCTACGCTCCTCGTGCCGCGCTTGGAGCAATAAGAATACGCGCGGGGCGGGAGGGGGCAAAACAAAAACACGGCCGAGGCCGTGTTTTTGTTTGGGTAGTTGTGAGATATTATCTCGTAGGCGCTTCTTTGACTTCAAGATTTGCGCTCGACAGGTTATAACCAAGGAAGAAGTTATAGCTCTTCGCAAGCGTCTTGCCCGCAGATGCCGTGATCGAATAGGTCTGCACGATCGTGTTGGTGTCCTTCGTAAAGGTCATCTCGATCTTGAGCGTCGTAGCGGTCGTCCAGTCAAGCACGATCTTGACGCTGCCGCTCTTCACAACAGTCTTAAAGGTATCCCAGTTGATTTCTCCATTATTGAGCTTGATATCCTTTGTGACATGCCAGCCTTCAAGCGCGAAGTCGTGCGTCACATTTTCATCGGCAGTGGTCATACCGTCGACAAAATTGTCGGAACGGAACCAAGCCGCGCTTGCAACGCTCGAGGAGATCGCAACACCGTTGGATTCCCAGTTCGCTTGGGTCCCATTATCCAATGTGCTGATGTTCGCCGTCTGCGTTCCCTCAAAGACGATCTTCTCGCCCTGAGCGATATAGTTGCCGTACGCATAGTGACGGGTCCCCGCATTCGTTGCGGCGTCTCCGAAGGTGACCTTCGTTCCGACTTTGAGCTCGTTGTACACGCCTTCGACACGTCCTTCGGAGACGATCCTCTCATTGAGGACGATATAGCTGCTCTCAGCGTTCAAGCCGATCGCGTAGGACGCCTTCAGCGTATTCCCCTGCGTCGCGACGATGGAATAGACCATCTGCTCTCTGAGCCCGTTGTCGCCGAGGAACTGATAGCAAACATAGATCGTGTCTTGATGCGACCAATCGAAGGTGAGCGAAACTTTCGCGCTCTTCAAGGTCGCAAGCCAAGTGGTCCAATCCGAGGGTCCGAGATACTTCGTCATCTTCCAGTTTTCGGTTGCAACCGTCATCTCATTTGCATCCGTACCCATGCCAGTATTGAAATTGGCCGCCCAATCTGCACGGAAACAGCCCCAAGGTTCAGTGCCTTCGCTGTAGATGAACATCAAAGGCGCCTGAGGATTCGATTTTCCTTCAGAGGTGAACGTCCCGCGGAAGGTGGCGATCTGACCTTTTTCGATCTTATCGACATAGGAAGTCACGTTTCCGGGATAGCCCTGTGAGAAGTCGGCCTTGCCCACTTTCACATCAAATTCCCACTTTGCGTAGAGGGTGAGTGTGTGGGTGTCGTCGTCGTGGTCGGAGGGGACAAAACCCGTTTCGACCTTGACTTCATCGTCCCCATTCAAATAGTACCAATAGAGGAACTTATAGTTCGTCTTGGTGGGAGCCGCGGGAGCCGTAAAGGTGTTGCCCTCTGCATAGCTCTGGTCCTGGACAGCGGACGCCCCCTCGCCGACATTGAACTTCACCGTCGTCTTGACCTCAGGCGCGGGTTCGGTGACTTTGACTGTAGGCATATTATAGTCCGTGACCTCGATCGTGTAGGTCTTGGTTGCCGTCGAAACGCTTGCGGTTTCGCCTGCGCCGCAGTTTACGTCGCCGTTGCCGTTCGCGCCGTTCCAAGGGGTATCGCCGAACTTGATATGAGGATAGAACGTACCTGTCCCCAAAGCGGTGATATCGAAGTAAAGAAGGAATTCATGATCCTTGCCCTCAACGAGGACGGTCTTGCTCTGGTCTGCCGCGTAGGTGTCGTTTCCGTTGTAGAGAACAGCGGTCTTTGCAGCAGTGAGGTCTTTCTCTGCAAAGTAGGCATCGACAACATAGTAGACCTTGTTATTTTCAAGCTTAAGGCTTGCACTGAGGAAGTGGGCGTCGTTGATCTCAATCACGAGGAGCCCCCAGCCCTGATCGTCATACCGAACCCTGTAGCTCTTGTAATTGAGAATCTTGGCTTCCGTCGAAACAATCGTAAGAGGTTTCACGTCGCCGTTGCCGTCCGCGCCGTTCCAAGGGGTATCGCCGAACTTGAGGTGCGCGAAGTACCATTGTTTTGTATCATCCGCGGTCAAGACTGAGAGATCGAAGTAGATCACGCTCTCGTCGTTGACCTTGAGCTGAGATTTGCTCTCATTGACCGTAAGCGCGGTCTTTGTTCCCTCGTAGATCTTGGCAGTCTTGAGCTCGTCTACCGTATATCCCGTGGTGAAAGCATACAAGACGAGGTAAGGGGTGTCGCCTTCGGCCTCGATCTCGGCGTTGCGGAAAGTAACGGTCTTGGCTACAGTCGCTTCAAACCATTCGATGTTGGAGATCTCAAGGCCGACTTTGCCGCCGGGGACAGCAGTGTTCGGGAAGGCGTCCGTACCTGCATTCGTGCCGGGGAACTGAATGTCTACGCCATAGCAGCCCTGCCACCTATCCCATTCGCCCCTGTTCTCGTCATAGTTATACCAATGCTCGAAGAGGACTTCCACATGGTTCTCGCCCTTCGTGAGGGTCTGAGGTTTTCCGTTGACTTTGATCGTGAGCGTGTCGCACTCGCTGAGCTTGATGTCGAGGCAGATATAATATGTGGTGTTCTGCTTTAACTTTGTGGTCTCTTTATAGAAGAGTTGGACGCTGTAATCGCGATTGCCGCCCGTGTAGGAGAAGGAGATCTTCCCGTTCTCCAAAGCGGATCCGATGTTGTCCGCGGCGGGGGTCATGGTGACGACGTCGCCGCTGTTATAATCAAGGCTCTGCACCCACCAGATCATGAACTGGTCGTCTTCCGCCGTGGTATCGTTCTTGCCGCTGACAATGAGCGCCTTCGTGGTGTCGGGCTTGCCGACGGACGCGCCCTTCTGCGTTTCGATCTTGGGAGTTTCGGCCCATCTGATGCCCGCAAAGGTCACATTATAATCGGTTTCTGCCTTAAGCGGGATCTGAACGTCGAAGAGAGACGTGCCGTAATCATAATTGACGACATTGTCGGTGTGGAAGTTATAGTTGAATTTGACACTGACCTTCTTCGCCTCATTTGCCTTCAGTTCGAACAGCTGGCCGTTGATCTTAACGGTCATATCGCTCTTCGCCGTCACTGTAAGGGTGAGCGTGTAATCTGTCCCGATCTTATAATCGGTCATGTTGTTGTAGAAGATCTGGAAACCGTAATCGAGAGTGCAGGTATTGGAGCGGAATTTTGCCGTGACGGTCGCGCCGTCGATCTCGTCCTCGTCGAGCGTTACGTCGGTGACGGTCACCGCGTCTGCCGTTTCGTCCTTCCAATAGATCCAATAGTTGATAGAATCGCCCTCGCCGCCGTAGGTGATGCCTTCACGGGGAGCGGGTTCCCAGTTGCGCTTTGCAGTCGTCTTGGCGATGGCCTTGCCCTGCGCATCGTACCAAACGATCTCCCATTCGTTCTTTGTGGTGTCGTCAGCCTTCGCGCCGACAGCATTGATCTGGATCACATTGCCGTCCGGGTTGAAACCCTTATTGTTTTGAAATACGGGACGGTCGCCGTCAACCGTGATATAAGCGACTTTTTCTACGATCCATGCATAATCATCGGCAGAGACGGGAAGTTTGAAGAAGTTTTCTGCATAGAAAATCAAATCACCTGTCTGCTCAATGGTCGTGTCGGTTTCTACGGGAGGATCCACGCCGCCCTGTTCCGCTGCGACGTTGAGATAGAGCTTGTTGGATCCTATCGTGAGCGTATAGGTGTTGTTGCCGACTTTGACGCCCGCTGCGGGGTCGATCTTGGCCGCGATATTTTCATAGGGAGTTGTGCCGAGCATGAGCTTGAGCTGCGTCTTTGCGGCCGTGATCGCCGAAAGATCTTGGATGTTGAAGTAGACCGTCCAAGGGCCGCCATTCGCATCGGGTGTTGCGGTCACGGGAGCGATGCCCGCCGCCTCGCCGATGACGAGCTTGAGCTCATCCTTCATCGCTTGCTCTGTCGTGATCCCGTCTGCCTTGAAGGTGAAGATCACCTGCACGCCGTTCGTGCCGAGCTGAGCGACCCACGCTCTGTCAAAATCTTTCAGCGCTTTTCCGCTCGGGGCGGGAGTCGTCGATTTGGTCGTGACGGTGATGGTGATGTTCGCCTTGCCGACGGTGACGAAATATTTGCCGTCCGTGCCCTTCGGGACATCGGCTGTGCCGTTCTTGACGGATTCGATCTCAAAGCCGTTTTCAACGGTGAGGGTGAATTTTACGGTCGTGCCTTCCGCATAGGGGCCCTGCGCGTCAAAAGCGGGCGTGACGTGGTCGCCCGACACGGTGACGGTATATTTCTGAGGGGTCACCTGTTCGGCCTCGGTCTCGACGGTGATGACGATGTTCGCCTCGCCGACGGTGACGGAATATTTGCCGTCCGTGCCCTTCGGGACCTCGGTCGTGCCGTTCTTGACGGATCTTACGGTATATCCTGTCTTGGGTGTGACGGTGAATTTGACGACAGTGTCCTTCTCGAAAGAGGTCTTGTCGGCGGGTTCGACGATCTTGAAGTCGACGTTCGCGTTCGCCGCCATGGTCACGGTATACGTCTTGGGTGCAGGGGGATCATCGGTCTTTGTTTCCCACTGGGCCTTCATCGTCACGTTCTTGGCGGGCATTGTGAACTCAGCCGCGGCGGCGTAAGTCTTGGAGCCGTCGTTCCAACCCGTGAAGGTATGGCCTTCGTAGGAGAAAGTGTCCGCGCCCTTGAGCGTGACTTTATCCCCCTCTTTGTGTGATTCGGTAACGTCGTTGCCCGAACCGCCGTTGGCGTTATACGTTAGCGTATAGGTGGCGGGCGCGTCGTCAGGTTTCTCCTCGTCGTCGTTGCACGCTGCAAAGAGGCAAGCCCCGAAGCAGACGATGAGCAGGACGGTGAGGATACGCAATAGATGCTTTCTCATGTCTTTCCTCCCTATAAAAATTTGTACGCGAGTGACACAGCTCATGCAAAATTTGCACAAATTATGACACTTTTGCACGTTTTATTATATCACTGTTCAAAGGTTTGTCAATATTTTTGGCTTAAATTTTACAATTCTGGGCATTTTCGGCAAAAAAAAGGCGGTGAGGGAATGACACCCCTTCCGTCTCGCTACGCTCGACACCCACCCCCTCAAGGGGTGGACAAGGGCGGGGCTCTCGGCTCCTCCCAAGGAGGAGCTGTCGCCGTAGGTGACTGAGGTGGGCATGTTCGGCGCCCATTGGCTGCCCCCGTGTCCCCCGCGTCATCCTGAGCCGCCGCCATAG
>CANREC010000094.1 GCA_947629535.1 uncultured Clostridia bacterium
CTTGAAGAAAATGATAAATCCGAACCCGTCGCCAACAGGCACTACAAGGTTCGGATTATTATCATTTGGTACACCAAGGGGGGCGCCCCGTGCAACAGCACGGGGCGCCCCTCCTTATGTATTCGCTGTTGCCATTCGCCGTGGCTACAGCAGACAAAACTTGGGAAGCTGCAATGATTGCAGCGTGGCGTGTGCTTGTTCCGGGTTTACGGAATTTTCATTATTTTAATCTTGACATTTCCCCAAATGTGTGATACTGTTAAAGTGAGGAAAAGGAGCAAAGGGGAGAAATGAATTTCAGAATATGCATTGTAGAGGACAACCCGGAAACGCGCGAGCAGCTATGTGCACTCATTAAAGAATATGAGCAAAATCACAGTGAGCGGAAATATATTTTTAATGTAACTTGTTTCTCGGATGCGCTTACCTTTCTCGACGAATTTAGCGGAAATTACGACTTCATTTTCATGGATATCGAGCTCCCACACATGAACGGGATGGAGGCGGTGCGACATATCCGCGAGAAAGATGAAAATGTTATCGTCGTGTTTGTGACCAATATGGCGCAGTATGCCGTAAAGGGATATGAGGTCGATGCGCTCGATTTTATCGTCAAACCCGTCTGGTACGAGAGCTTTGCGATGAAAATGGACCGCGCGATCAACAAATACAAAAGCACGCAGAGCAAAGAGATATGGATCACAGAACGCAACAACAAACGGCGGCTCCAGGTGCGGAATATCAAATATGTCGAGGTCGCGCACCATTGTTGCATCTATCACACTTTTGAGGGAAATTTTACGACCTACGACCAACTCTATAATGTCTGTAAGGAACTGGAGGACGCGCCGTTTGCGCTCTGCAACCGCTGTTTTCTCGTCAATCTGAAACATGTGACCGCCATTGAAGCAATGTCCGTCACCGTGGCGGGCGAAACGCTTCAGATTTCGCGCAACAAAAAGAAGAGCTTTCTTATGAGCCTTAACGAGTTTCTCGGGGGAAAATAGCCATGCAAATGCTTCTTTTCTACCGAATGCTCGTTGTCCTGGAGCTTTTCGTCGTAGAATTTTTGTTCGAAATGCGGCTCAGCAGACGGCGTTTCTTTGCGCTCCGTTTCTGCGCTTGTTTTGTCATAGCGGAAGGGCTTTCCCTTGTTTTGCCGCCCATTTATGATGCCTTTTATACGACGTTCACATTCTTCGTGCTGTTTGCAGTCACCGTGCCAATGATGAAGTTTTGCTGCAAAGAGAGCTGGACGAACGTGATCTTTTGCGGAATTGTGGCGTACACCATGCAGCATCTCGCATATAGCATCTCCAATCTGCTGATGATGATCGTGCAGAGGGGGAACAGTCCTATTTTCGGCATGTATTTCGAGGGCACTTTCGACTTTTCGAAGATGGACCTGAGTACTCTGCTCATTGTATTTCTCTACATTCTCGCATACTTTTCTTCTTATACCACATTTTATTATCTTTATATCCGCAAGATCAAACCCGATGAAGAGTTCCGCGTCCAGCGCACGGGCATTCTAATTCTCGTGGGCGTTGCGCTCATTGTAGACATTCTTCTGAACTCCGTCATCATCTATTATAGCGAGGACCGCAGTATCTTCGATACGATCATGAACACGGTCTATGAGACGCTTTGCTGCAGTTTTCTGTTGTATATCCAGTTTAATCTTATCAAGACGGGAACTCTTCGGAATGAACTTGATCTCACGCAGTATCTTTTGCGCGAAAAAGAGCGGCAATACAAGCTCTCCAAAGACAATATTGAGCTCATCAATCTGAAATGCCACGATCTGAGACATCAGATCCGATCGATCAGTGCAAAGAATGCTCTGACGGACGACGCCGTAAGGGAAATTGAGCGGGCTATTTCCATCTATGATGCGGAAGTGCGCACCGAAAACGAAGTGCTCGACACGATCCTGACGGAAAAGAGCCTCAAATGCCACCGCGACGGCATTTCTCTCACCTGCGTTGTGGACGGACATGCGCTTGACTTTATGGCTACGGCGGATATCTATTCACTCTTCGGAAACGCGTTGGAAAATGCGATGGACGCCGTCATGCAGCTCGACGAAAAGAAACGCAACATCTCGATTGTCGTGCATAAGGTGGGAGAGATGGTATCCGTCAACGTGACGAACCCCTATGAGGGGACGATCGGGCTCGATGGAGACGGCTTCCCCGTTACCAGCAAGGCAAGCCGGGATTTTCACGGGTTCGGGATCCGCTCAATGCGGAATGTTGCCGAGAAATACGGCGGCGTGTGTTCGGTGTCCGTCGCCGACAACAAGTTTGTATTGAACGTGTTGCTTCCCGCAAACCAAGCTGCGGGCAAATGAGCGCTGTTGTTATCAAAAGTTATCAAAAGTTATCAAAAGTTATCAAAAATGATCGAAACCGATCGAACCGACAATTTATTTCTCATAAAAATGATCCTATTTGACAGAATAGGATTATTTTTTTCGATTTTAGGCTGTTTATGAAACAAAAAATGATTTTTTGCTATAATCAAATTACCAATAAGATGGCTTCGCAGACGGACCGCAGACGCTTGGCGCGGACGTTCCGTCTGCCTGTCGGGTTCGGGAACGGCGAATGCGCAGTCGCCTCCCGAAGCGCTTGCCAAACGCGTAGCGCGGGCGCTCTGAAAATTCTGTATGAAGGAGATAATCATGAAGAAAATTCCTTGGGGTATCATCATGGGCGTGTGCGCGATGTTCGTCTTTTTTCTGACGGTCGGCGTGATCGCCGTGTATATCCTCCTGAATGGTATTGCGTCTCAGACCAACGAGGTCGCGTCCTTCTTCGGGGAATGGTATCAAGTGGTGATGTTTGTATTCGACATTGTGTTTTTCTTGGGTTTTGTGGGATCTGTCGTCTTATATGTGCTCAGGGAAACGGGAAAACTTGATAAGGAGGAGGTGTCCGAATGAGAAAAACAATGAAAAGCCGTATTTTCAAGCGTTCCGCGTGGACGCTGCTCACCATCTTCTTTGCACTTTTGATGAGCATCTTTCTCATCATCGATCCGATCGCGCAACAGTACTACACGTTTGTCGATCAGTTCTTCGGCGTGACGAGGACCGTTCCAGTGACCGTGGAGACCGAGAATCCCAACGATTTCCAATATTTCACCTCCGAGTACTCCATGAAGGATGAAAACGGAAACTATTTGATCAATGAAAAAAGCGGCATACGCAACCAGAAGATCGACAAAGAAACGATGCGCGCCCACAGCGAGACGATCGCCAAGCAAGTCTGCGAAGAGGGCATGGTGCTTCTTTGGAATAAAGATTGTTCGGATGGCAGCAAAGCGCTCCCGTTGAAAAAGGGCGCCAAGATCTCCAACTTCGGAGTGGCGACGAAAAACTATGTCTATCACGGGCTCGGCAGCGGCCAGGTCGAACTCGACGAAAACGCCTATCTGATCGATGTCGTGCGCGCGCTGACTGCCGAAAACGTCGGGCTCCAGCTTAATCCCGAATGCCTCACTTCCATCGAAAATGCGGGCAAGCGCGGCTTTGGCGTGACGCTCGCCGGCACAAACGAGATGCCTTACTCCAACTATTCCGCCGCCGCAAAAAATGCAGTCGCGGAATATGGCGACGCGGCGCTCGTCATCTTGTCCCGCTATTACGGCGAAGGCGGCGACATCAATTCCTATTATGCGGCGGCAGACGACGGCTCCCGTCTCTCCCTCTCGAAGAACGAGCGCAGCCTGCTCGGGAGCCTCAAAGAGCTCAAAGACAAGGGCACGCTCAAAAAAGTCATCCTTGCCATCAACGTCCCGACCCCCATAAACCTGAAATGGGTGGATGAATATGATGTTGACGCTTGCCTCTGGGTCAACTGGGGCGGCAGCATGGGCGTCGAGGCGCTTGCGGACGTTCTTGTCGGCAATGCGGAGCCCTCCGGCCACACCACGGACACATGGCTTTACGACGCATACTCCGCGCCCGCGAACCGCAACTTCGGCGATTTCACTTACACGAGCATGCCGAACGAGGCGCCGGCCACTTTGAACAAATACGTTGTCTATCAAGAGGGGATCTACGTCGGCTACCGTTATTTTGAGACCCGCTATGAAGACGTCGTCTTGGGCCGCGGCAATGCGAGCGACCCTACGGGTTCCCAGATGAGCACGGGCGGCGTATGGAGCTACGGCGCGGAAGTTGCCTATCCCTTCGGATACGGCGCAAGCTACACGAGTTTCTCCTATTCCGACTACAAGGTGACGAAGTCCGGTTCCGATTACATCGTGAGCGTGGACGTGACCAACACGGGATCGCGTGCGGGCAAGGACGCCGTCCAGTTCTATCTGCAGAAGCCGTACACCGACTACGATATTGCAAACAAAATCGAAAAGTCCGCCGTGGAACTCGTCGGCTTCGAAAAGACACCCGAGATCGAGCCCGGCAATACCGTGACCGTCACGAGCACGATCCCCGAATATGAATTTAAGAGTTACGACGCATACGGACAGGGGACATACATCCTCGAAAAAGGCGATTATTATCTTGCGGTCGGGCAGGATTCCCACAATGCGCTCAACAATATTCTCGCCGCAAAGGGCAAAACCACGGCGGACGGCATGGACGCAGACGGCAACTCCGCGCTTGCCTATAAGATCAACTACAGAAACGACGATTACACCACCTATTCCGTCAGCAAGAACGGCACGAAGATCGTGAACCGCTTCGACTATGCGGACGTCAACCGCAACGAGGAGATGGAACAGACCGTCACCTATCTTTCGCGGAATGACTGGGCGGGGACTTATCCGGACGGCGTGAGCCTTGCCCTGAAGGGCGCGTGGAATGCGAGCATGTCGAAGTACGAAAAGGAGATCCCGAACGACTCCGAAGACACGATGCCGCTCTATGAAACGGTGACTTCCGATTACGGAAAGCTGATGCTCATCCAGCTGCGCGGGCTTCCCTACGACCATCCGCTCTGGGATGACCTTTTGAACCAGCTCTCCTTTGACGAACAGGAAACGCTGATGCGCTCCTGCGCGAGCGCGGGGCTCACGAGCATTGCGGCGCCCGGCATCACCCAACAGGACGGTCCCAACGGCAATCGCAGC
>CANREC010000095.1 GCA_947629535.1 uncultured Clostridia bacterium
GACGGATGAGGGGCATTCCATTGAGAGCACCCCTCCTCAGTCGCGCAAGGACAGCGCGACAGCTCCCCCCCTGAGGGGTGAAGCCTCCGCCCCCTCTCACAGTCTGCGGCGACAGACCCTGTCGGGCAGGACGTACCGAAAATTTCAAAAAAAGGGCGCTGCGGCGATGAGCCGCAGCGCCCGTATTGTTTTTATAAACATCAAACTGTTTCGTACGTTCTTGCCTCAAGGAACGCAAGGACGGTCTCGACGGCTGTCGTGAGGGCCGTCCCCGCAAAGCCGTGTCCCGCACCCGGGATCTCAGTAAATTCTGCTTTCGTCCCGTAGGTATCCAAAGCCCTGTCGATGTACTGCCTTTTGACGAGAGCGTCCTGTGTCCCCCAGACGATGCAGACGTCCTTCTTGAAGTCCCCGATGACCGCATAGGGGTCGAGGTCCTGCACGGAATGAATGAAATCCGCGCCGATGTAGTAGCCCATGAGTTCAGTCTTGACTTCGGGCTTTCCGTGCCAGTCGTCGGGAATGTTGAAGGCGGGGAAGTAGAGGGCGATCGCCGAGACGAGATCGCGCATCCGCTCATCCGCGGCTGCAAGCGCCGTCACGAATCCCCCTTGGCTGCCCCCGAAGAGGAACACCTGCGAGCTGTCGACCTCATAGAGTTTCTTCGTCAGCGTCTGCACGATGTTGATGAGGTCCTCCTTCATCGTGAGCGGCGTGTATGTATCTTCCGTCCTGCCCGTGCTCAGCCCATTTTTCTGTGCGCCGCAGAAGTCAAACGCATAGGCGACGTAGCCGCGTTCGGCAAAACGTTGGCATTCTAACGGGAAATCGCTATAGTGCCCGTTGAAACCGTGGCTCAGAACGACGAGGGGATATTTTCCCTTTTCCTTGGGCTCCCAGAGTTTACCGTAGATGGTGATGTCGCCGTACGTCACGGGAAATTCCTCGGTCGTGACTTCATAGGTGAAGTCCTTCTCGAGGACGCGGAGCTTTCTCTCCGCGGGCGGCGTGTCCTGATCCTTGTCCTGTTCCACGTTCGTGTCCTCCGTGCTGTCGTTCGGTTTGCCCTGATCGCAGCCGACGGCGAAGGCTGCCGCCGAGAACACGGCCGCGACGGCAAGCGCAATGAGTCTTTTTTTCATATCATTCCCCCAAATTTATTTTCTTTCCGCAATTTGCGGCAAAGATCAACGTTGTTTGTTCGTGAACCGCAGAATGGCCTCGGTGTTGCCGAATACGACGATGAGGTCGCCCTCTTCGAACACATAGTTGCCGTCGATCGTGGAGATGACGTTGCTCTCCTTCTTGACGGTCAGAATGTTCATGCCGTACTTGCCTCGCGGGTTGACGTCGATCAGACGCTTGCGCACCCACTTCTTTGGCGTCTCGATCTCGAAGATGGCGTGTTCGTTGTCGAGCTCGATGAAGTTCACGACGTTTGCCGAATTGAGCGTGACGGCAAGCTTTTCGGCCACGTCCCTGTCGGGATAGACGACCTCATCCGCGCCCGCACGCATCAAAAATTTCCTCTGGATCTCAGTGGATGCTTTGGAAACGACCCTTTTTGCGCCCAGATCCTTTAGATTGGAAGTGATCTCGAGCGAGGCCTGAAAGTCGTCGCCGATGGCAACGACGCAGACGTCGTACGAGGGGATGTCGAGCGTCTTGAGATTGTCGATGACCATGCAGTTCATGATGAGCGCGTTGGTGTAGCGCGAGGCGAGGGCATTGATGTTGTCCTCGTTCTTGTCGACGATCATGACCTCGTCGCCCATGCCGAGGAGCCGATCTCCGAGCTCCCGTCCGAATTTCCCCATTCCGATGAGTAAAACCGATACCATATTTCTCCTTTTAGATCCAAAATTGAAAATTGAACGCGCCCCGTTCATCCTGACCCTGCGCCTGTCGAAGGGATCCCATGTTTCCATTGTCATCCCGAGCTTGTCGAGGGATCTCCACAGCAGTGGAGATTTCTCGACTTCGCCTTCGGCTTCGCTCGAAATGACAACAAGGAGCGTGGCTCAGAATGAGCGCATTGTCCCTTCAGGCGGGCCAGAGAGCCCTTGAAATTACCCGATAAAGATCATTTCCACAGGGCGCTTGATCTGCGCCTCGGACTTGTTCTTCCGCCCGAGCGCAAGCGCGATCGTGAGCACGCCCGCTCTTCCCGCATACATCAAGAGGATGAGAATGACCTTCGAGGCGATGCTGAGGCTCGGCGTCAGAGAGAGGCTCAGCCCCACCGTCCCGAGCGCGGAGACCGTCTCAAAGAGCACCTGTTTGAAGGAATAGGGCTCGATGGCGCAGATGGTCATCACGGCGACGAGAATGATCGTGAGGTAGGCCGTGAACACGGCGAGGGCCTGGTGCAGCTGGGACATATCCACCCGCCGCTTGCCGAGGTCGATGTCCTGTTTTCCGCGGAGCGCCGCAAGCATACCCATGATCATTACGGCGAACGTTCCCACTTTGATGCCGCCTGCCGTCGAACCCGAGCACCCGCCGATGAACATCAGAATGATGGTGAGCAGATACCCGCTCTCCGACATCTTCGTATAGTCCACCGTAAAGAATCCCGCCGTGCGTGCCGTCGTCGCGTCGAAGAGGGCGCCGAGGAACTTTCCGCCCCAACCCATATCGGCGTATCCGACGTTCCAGTCAAAGACGAGGAAGAGCCCCGTCGAGACGGCGAGAAGGATGATGCTGCAAAACAGAATGAATTTCGTATAGAACTGGAACTTCTTGGGATTGCCCTTGCAGTTGAAGATGTCCCCCCAGACGCAGAACCCGAGCCCGCCGATGAAGATGAGCGAGCAGACCGTGATGACGACGAGGGGGTCGGAGACATAGCGCGAGAGGGAGCCCTGCGCCGTTCCCATGAGGTCGAATCCGGCATTGCAGAAGGCCGAGACGGCGTGGAACACGGCGTAATAGACCCCCTTCAGCGGGCCGAAATCGCCGACGAACCGTATGGAGAGCAGGCCCGCACCGATGACTTCGAAGATGATAGTCCCGATGACGATCTGTTTTACGAGCGTCTTGACGCCCTTGAGACTGTTGCTCCCGAGGGACTTGATGACGGCGCTGCGTTCGTACAGCCCGAATCCCCGTTTGACCATGATGAAGAGGATGGAAACGAAGGTCGTGAACCCGATGCCGCCGAGCTGGATGAGCATGAGGATGACGATCTGCCCGAAGAGCGTCCAGTGTGTGACCGTGTCAAAGGGAACGAGCCCCGTGACGCAGGCGGCGGACGTGGCCGTAAAGAGCGCGTCGATATAGGAAGTGTGGCCCTCCCGCGCCGCGAAGGGCATGACGAGAAGAATGCTCCCCGTCAATATGACGATGAGATACCCGAGCGTCAGATAACGCCATATACTCATCTTCTTTTTCGTCTTGAGTTGCATATACGCCTCGTGCCTTGCGACAACACCTATATTTTATCAAATCATAAGAGAATTATCAAGCGTTTTTAGAAAGAATCCCGTTCTCCCTTTGCCTCGGCAAAAAAGGGCGGGCGGCGGAAAAAAGATGAGGGGAACGTTCATTCAATTTATTATTATATCCTTGACAAATCCGACAGTATGTGATATAATCCGAAATCATTTTTTGTCGACAGGAGGAGCCGTATCACATCATGACTGTTTCACGCAGAACGATCGATTGGGAAAGGACGGGCAAAGTCCTCGCGCTCTTGAGAGCGGATAATCTCCAGCTGCGGCGCCGCGTCTGCCATTTCCATAATTACGACAAGGGAAATTGTGCGGGGGACTGCAAGGAATGCACCCTCGACATGGATCTCAGCATCTCCCGCAAGGAACTTGCGGATGTTTTCAACGTCTCCGAAAGCGTCATCAGCAACTGGGAAAACGCAAAAACTCCCGTCCCCGCAGAGGATCTTTTGTTCTACAGCGACCTTGCGGATGTGGATTTTTTTGACATCGTCATATTCTCGCCTTAAGCATATCCCGACAAGAAAGCGCCGTCTTTCCTTGGGAAGGGCGGTTTTTATTTTTCCGTAAAAAATATGGGAAAGGCGCAGAATTTCACGGATTTTGCTCTATTTTGAGGGGATCTGCCGCTGACTTTCCCGCATCTTTCAGTTAAAATAGAAATACAAGATACAAATAAAAGGAGGAAACCATGTTCGCGTATCTCACTGAAATCATGTTGCACAGTTATTTCCTTGCGGAAGCCGTAACGGGCCGTTTCGCAAAGGACAAGCGTACTCTCTTCACGGCATTTGCCCGTGTCTTTCTCCTTTCGGATGACGAACGGGAGCGCCTCTTCACGCTTGTGCAGAGCAAACAGCTCGCCGCCATGACGAGCGAACAGCAATATATGCAATACCGCAGGCTCTGCCAGTTCTATGCGCTCCGCGCCGAAAAGGTCGAAGAGGACCCCGAGACGGAGAAACTCATCGACATCAAGGGGAGCGCACTGGCGCTTGCGGAGAAATACAAATTTCCGATGAACGAATCCGTCCGCAACGTCGCCTGCGAAAATCTTCTCTCCCTCGCGGAGAGCGGCTGCGTGCCCTTCCTCGTCGTGCTCGGCGTGCTCCTCTGCGAGGGCATCGTCACGGGAAAGGACGAGGCGCGCGGCCTGCAAAATCTCAGAAAGGCCGCCGAGTGGAACAGCGTCGAGGGCCTCTTTGCCGCGCTCCGCTATGACGGAGAGAACAGGGAGCGCGACCTCGCCGCGCTCAACGGCCTGCTCCTCCGCGTCGGGCATGCGCGGACGGCCGCCCGCGTCGCCGAAGTGTACGGAGAGGCCTCTTCTGCCGATGAGGACAGACTTCTCCTCGAGAAGGCCTTCGCGCAGGGCGTCGTGCGGCGCGACGTCTATTCCAAGGCGCACGCCCGCCTCATCTACAGCGAGGCCGTGGGAGAAAAGGACAAGGAATCCATCGTCCTCTCTCCCAATAAGGAACTCTTTGCCGAGGCGAGCGCTCTCCCGCTGAAACTATCCTATATCCCCGCCGCCTTCGAACGGAAAGAGTTCCTTTCGGCCCGCCCGCTCGCCGGAGGCGGTGCGGGAGAACCTGACCGGCGCGGCGGAGGCCG
>CANREC010000096.1 GCA_947629535.1 uncultured Clostridia bacterium
ATCCTTCGACTACGCTCAGGATGACGCGCGGGTGGGCCCTCGCGCGTCCGCGGGCCGAGCAAAGAAATGTTCGAAATCATTCCCAATTCTCTTGCCTCAGGCGGAATTCACTTCCGACGTGGGCGACACAATTTGGCGCAGACCTGCGCCTTACTGTCTTTCAAGGAAACACTTTTCGTGGCGAGATATAACGGGGAAATGCACAAAACCGACGCCTCGATGAATTCTTTTCGTCCTTGAAAAGAATTCATCGAAAAAGCATATTCTTCTCCTCTCCGCACACACTATCCTCAGGAGGTATTCTATGCAGAAGTTCAGATCGGGCGAAACCGTCCCCATGTCCTGCAACTACAAGGCGTACGACAGGAACGGCAACAGCCATGACGAAGAAAAGACCTATCTCGAAAAGGGCACGACCTTCCCGCCCCTTCAGCACGAAGGCGGCTACTGGGTCATGGACCACGAATAAGCCCGTTTCGGAAAAGAGCGCTGCCGCATCGGCAACGCTCTTTTTCAAACATATCTTTCAGTTTTTACAGTTATGAATGCCGCGACGGCCAACTTTACGAGGTCAGGCAAAATGTAGGGGAACACGCAGAGCATCAGCGCCGAAGTCACCCCTATCGGATCCGTTGCACCGCGATCGTAGACGGTGAGGAACCAAACGGTCCCAAAGAAATAACACACGGCGAGCCCGAGGATCATGGCAAGATAGAATATACCGAATCTCCCCCATTTGTTTTTGACGGGAACATGTTTCGCGGCCGCGGGGATAAGGGCGGCAAACACAAATCCGAGAATGTAACCGCCCGTCGCGCCGAAAAGCGCCGCCGCACCCGCTTTGGATCCCGCAAATACGGGGATCCCGACGAGCCCCATGAGGACATAGACGGCGACTGCCGCCGTCCCCCGTCTCATCCCCAAAAGTCCCCCGACCGCCGCAACGGCAAAGGTCTGCAGCGTGAACGGGACTTCTCCGATGGGTAACGAGATCCATGCACACACGGTGATGAGCGCGACCCCGACAGCAATAAAAGCGGCCTCCTTGGCCGCACTGTACACATATTTCGATGCGTTTTTTTTCATATCGAACTCACAAAAAATGCAACTTATGTTGCGGTTTCCTCCCCCACTCATTCTGACCCGCCCGCTCATTCTGCCCCGCGCGCATTCTTATTGCACCAAGCGCGGCACGAGAAGCGTAGCGACGAAGTAGCGAAACGAAGGATCCCCTCAAACGGACGGAGCTTTGCAGGTCTTATGGGATCCTTCACGTTCGTTCAGGATGAACGCGATGCGTTCAATTTTTGATCAAATACTTTTTCAGGTCCCCTCTGTCTGTCTGTTCCCAAGGGTAGCTGTCCCTGCCGAAGTGGCCGTAGGACGCCGTCTGCCCGTAGATGGGACGGCGCAGGCCGAGTTTCTTGATGATGGCCGCGGGCCGAAGGTCAAACTCCTTTCTGACGATCTCGGCGATCTCATCGTCGGGCAGTTTCCCCGTGCCGAAGGTGTCGACGAACACCGAGACGGGCCGCGCGACCCCGATCGCATAGGCGACCTGCAGTTCCATCTCATCGGCGAGCCCCGCCGAAACGACGTTCTTGCAGATGTACCGCGCCATGTACGTTGCGCTCCTGTCGACTTTGGTGGGGTCCTTCCCCGAGAAGGACCCGCCCCCGTGCGGCGCCCTGCCGCCGTAGGTGTCGACGACGATCTTTCTCCCCGTGAGGCCCGAATCCCCCTCGGGACCGCCGATCTCGAACCGCCCCGTCGGATTGATGAAGTACTTGGTGTTTTCATCCAAAAGATGTTTGGGAAGAACGGCCTCGGCGACAAGCTTTTTCATGTCGGAGAAGATCTGCTCCTGCGAAACTTTGGTGTTGTGCTGGGCGGAAATGACCACCGTATCGACGCGCACGGGCGTCTTTCCGTCATATTCGACGGTGACCTGCGTCTTTCCGTCGGGACGGAGATAGTCGACGATCTTCTGTTTCCGCACCTCGGCAAGGCGATAGGCGAGCTTGTGCGCAAGCACGATGGGAAGAGGCATGAGCTCTTCCGTCTCGCGGCAGGCATAGCCGAACATGAGACCTTGGTCCCCCGCGCCGATGGAATCCTCTTCCTCGCCGCCCCCCTTTTTCTCCACAGACGCATCCACGCCGAGGGCGATGTCGGGCGACTGGCCGTGGATGAGAGTGAGGACTTTGCACTTGTCATAGGCAAAATCCCCCGCATAGTAGCCGATTTTTTGGATGACCGAACGGGCGATCTGTTCGTAATCGACTTTCGCCCGCGTCGTGACTTCCCCCATGATCATGAGGGTGTTGTATGCCGCACAGCACTCGACCGCCGCACGGGTGTAGGGATCCTGCTTTAAGAGTTCGTCCAAAATGGCGTCGGAGATGTTGTCGCATACCTTGTCGGGATGCCCCTCCGTGACGCTCTCGCTCGTAAAAAATCTTCTCATATGTTTTTTCCTCGCCGTGTCTCTCTATTATAGCGAACGCAAGCACGGATGTCAAGTAAAATGATGCGGGGGCGGCGGGCGCTTTTGCGCCCGCCGCCCCCGCGTCATCCTGAGGCGCAGCCGAAGGATTCCCTCAAACGAAGTCCTCCGCCCTCGCCCGTTGAAGGGGGAGGGGGAGGGGGAGGGGAGGGGAGGGGCTTGCTTTTCCTCATTGTCATCCCGAGCTTGTCGAGGGATCTCCATGTTTCCATTGTCATCCCGAGCCGCGCGTAAGCGCGTGTCGAGGGATCCCCACCGCAATAGAGATTTCTCGACTTCGCCTTCGGCTCCGCTCGAAATGACAGAAAGAGGGCCCTCCCCCGCGCCGCGCTCATCCTGAGCGTAGCGAAGGATCCCATTAGACCTACAGAGTCCCATCCTTTCGACCAATACAACCAGCGCCCGCGGACTCTCGTCCGCGGGCGATTGGCGTTTATATACAATGAATCGTTGGCGTTTCGCATGTTTTACAAAAACAGCCACTACATAAATCCCATTGCATATTGCCTTTTAATTTGCTCGACTTCACTGTAATTCCTTGGGAATATTCGCTGAAGTTTGTTGCATCATAATTTGGTGATTGTATAATACTTATTCTCTTATTCTTCTTTTCTGTCTTATAATATTCGCTAAAATCAATCCTCGCATCTTCATATTCTAATGTCAATTCTTTCTTTATTTTTAGAATCAATCTGCACTCATTTTCATAATTCCATGCGTAATCTTTTCGAAACAGTTTGACATTGTCTATATATGATAAAGGCGGAAGAAAATTTACTTCCGTCTCTACATATTTAATGTGACTGTAACTTTTTGTTTGGGCATCACTAATCCGTCAATCTTCTATAATATATTTTCCCCAACCAAATTCCTTCACTTCTTCCAATGTAGCGTATCCGCCCCATTCAAATTCCGCACTTCGATTATTAAAATATACTTCATTTTGAATGTCATCTATTGTTTCCCACAAAGTATCACATTCGTCACAGTACGCCCAAAGCGCACCATCCTTCTTGTTTTTGACGGCATAAACTCCGCCTTCACTCCCACAGCGTGGACAAGGATGCGCAATTAAAATACTTTTTTGCATTGAAAAGCTCCTTAATAAATTCTCTGTTTAATCACAATACTATTGTATGCCATGCCGTGTTAGCCGACTGTGAGAAAAAATATGAAATTGTGCAACACTTTCAATATACCACGGCGCCGAAAAATTTGCAAGATTTTTTTGATATTTGCTTGAAAAACCACTGCCGCGCTGCCGAAAAAATATTCGGCAGCGCGGCTTCTCATTGACATTTTCAAAATTCCTTGCTATACTTCCCTCATGCGGTGCTTTCTTTGTCCCGTGCGGTGCGGGGCGGACAGAACAAAACGGGCGGGCGCGTGCGGCGTGAAGGGCATTTCCGTCGCCAAGGCCTACCTTCATCCCTTCGAGGAGCCCTTCCTCTCCCCCAACATGCGGAGCGGGACGGTCTTTTTTGCGGGATGCTCTCTCCGCTGCGTTTTCTGCCAGAACTTCGAGGTCTCCCGTGCCGAAAAGGGCAAAAGCATGACCCCGCGGGACCTTGCCTCGCTCTTCCGCCGCCTCGAGGAAGAGGGCGCCGAGAACATCGACCTCGTCACTGCCGACCACATCATTCCCGAGGTCGCCGAGGCGCTTGAGATTTTCCGCCCCCATGTGCCCGTTATCCTCAATTCGGGCGGCTATGTGACGGAAGAGGCCCTCTCCCTCATCGACCCGTTTATCGACATATATCTGCCCGATTTTAAGTTTTTCGACCCCCTTCTTGCGCAGAAATTCACGGGACGAAAGGACTATCCCGACATCGCCGCCGCAGCCATCGGATTTATGGCGAAAAAGCCGTCCGTTGCCGAGAACGGGCAGCTCAAACGGGGGCTGGCGATGCGGCATCTCATCCTTCCCGCGCATACCGAGGACAGCAAGCGGGTCCTTGATACGCTGAAAGGTCTTATCCCACCCGAAACGCCCCTCTCGCTCATGCGCCAGTACACGCCGATGGGCGACATCGAGGGTTTCCCCGAGCTTGCCCGCCGCGTCACCGACAGGGAGTATGAAAGGGTCGTAAACTACGCGATAAGTCTCGGATTTTCGGCGATCTATACGCAGGAAAAGGACAGCGCGGACAAGAAATTTATCCCCGTTTGGGATTGAGGACAATGGGGAAGGCAACCCCCTCCCCTACCCCTCCCCCTTCAAAGGGGGAGGGCGAGATAAAGGCTCAGGATGAGCGGGGGCAAGGGCGCGGCCCCTCCTTATGTCATTTCGAGCGGAGCCGAAGGCGAAGTCGAGAAATCTCTCTTGCGGTGGAGATCCCTCGACACGCTCGGGATGACAAAGGAAAAATGGAGATCCCTCGACACGCGCTTACGCGCGGCTCGGGATGACAATGGGGAACGGCAACCCCCTCCCCTACCCCTCCCCCTTCAAAGGGGGAGGGCGAGATAAGGCCTCAGAATGAGTGCGAGGG
>CANREC010000097.1 GCA_947629535.1 uncultured Clostridia bacterium
ACAACGGGCGCCCTCGCCGCCCTTTTGATCAAACGGCTTGCAAAAAGGGGAAAACTATGCTACAATCAATAGAGGGGAGATTTCACAGAACTTTCACGCCGTTGTTTTTCGGGCGTGATAGAGATACCCTATAATGGGAAAAAGGAAAAGGATATGAAAATTCTCATTGTTGATGATGAAGAGATGATCCGCGCGGTCCTCAAAGAGTATGTGGAATTTGAGGGCGGCGAGGTCAAAGAGGCCGCCGACGGCATGGAGGCCGTCACGATCTGCAAAAACGAACAGTTCGACGCGATCGTCATGGACATCATGATGCCCCGTCTCGACGGCTTTTCCGCCGTCAAGGAGA
Organism: uncultured Clostridia bacterium; assembly: GCA_947629535.1. Classification (GTDB taxonomy): domain Bacteria; phylum Bacillota; class Clostridia; order Christensenellales; family Borkfalkiaceae; genus Gallimonas. Next base: position 350 of record CANREC010000097.1, read on the forward strand.
TCCGCAAGTTCTCCGACGTGCCCGTTCTCATGCTCTCCGCGCGCGGGGAGGAATATGACAAGCTCTTCGGGTTCGAGATCGGCTCGGACGATTATGTCACCAAACCCTTTTCGCCGAAGGAAGTCGTGGCGCGTCTCCATGCTCTCATCAAGCGGGGGAAGAGCGCTCCGTCGGCCGCGGGCGTCTATGAGTTTGAGGGCTTAAAGGTCGATATCGTGGGCAGAAACGTCTATGTGGACGGTGAACGGGCGGAGCTCACTCCCAAGGAATATGAGCTTTTATTCTACTTTGTGCAGAATCAAGGGGTCGCCCTCACGCGCGAAAAGCTCCTCAACAAGGTCTGGGGCTACGATTTTTACGGCGACGACCGCACGGTCGACACGCATGTGAAGATGCTCCGCGGAAATTTGAAGGAATACAGAAAATTCATCGTCACCCTTCGGGGTCTCGGCTATAAATTCGAGGCATGATGCAGAAAAAGGACGACAACGGAAGAAAACCGAAGTTCAGAACGCTACGGAGCCTCAACATCATGCTGTGGCTCATATTTTCTCTGTTTGCGGTCGCGCTCGTCATCGCTCTCACGTTCATCTATCACTCTCTCGCCTTCCGCGCCTTTCTCGACAGTGCGAATGAAAGCCTCGTCAGCGCGAAGGACGAGATCGCGGCCGCCGTCTCGGACGGGGATACGTCGGAGATCGGTCCCGTCGCCTACCGTTATGGCATCGGCGGGGTCTATCTCATCTATGAGGAGGGGGACGGCGTCACCGTCTATGTGGGGGAAGAGCGGACCCGACAGAGCCTTGAGCTCTACACGGGCCTCACGGGACCCATTTTCGACGAGGACGGTGGAGAGATGGTCCTCTGCGAATCGCTAACGCTCGGGGGCAGGGCATGCAGGCTCTATCTCACCATGTCCGCAGCGCCCATCGACGATTACCGCCAAAGCTTTCTTTCCGTCTCTCTCATCGCTTCACTTGCGGCCGTCGTCGCGGCCTTTGCCGTCGGAGGGCTCCTCTCCATGCTCATCGCCCGTCCCGTCGCCGAGGTCACGGAAGAGGCGAAGGAGCTCGCGCGGGGAGATTACAGTTTCAACATCCGCAAAGATTACTTCTTCTCGGAGATCGCCGAGCTCTCCGAAGCTCTTGACGCCGCCCGCAAAGAGGTCTCCAAGGCGGACAGAGTGCAGCGCGAGCTCATCGCGAACGTCTCGCACGACTTCAAGACGCCGCTCACGATGATCAAGGCCTATGCGTCCATGATCCGCGAGATCTCGGGCGACGACAAGGAAAAGCGGGACGCCCATGCGCAGATCATCATCGATGAGACGGACCGCCTCAACGCCCTCGTCTCGGACGTTCTGGACCTCTCGCGGCTCAAGGCGGGCGGCACGGAGGAGCGGACGGTATTCGATCTGTCCGAAGAGGTACGGGGCATACTCTCCCGTTTCGACTATCTGTCCGAAACGCAGGGGTACCGCATCGAGCCCGTCATCGAAGAGGGGCTCACGGTGCGGGCGGACAGAAACCGCATCGGGCAGGTCGTTTACAATCTCGTCGGCAACGCCGTCAACTATACGGGAGAAGACAAGCGCGTGCGTGTCAAGCTCTTCAAAAGGGAAGAAATGGCGCGGCTCGAGGTCATCGATTCGGGCAAGGGGATCCCGCCCGAGGAAGTTGACACCATTTGGGACAGATATTACCGTTCGGAGCGCACGCACAAGCGGCCCGTGCAGGGTTCGGGCTTGGGGCTCTCCATCGTCAAGAATATCTTATTGCAGCACGGTTCACCCTTCGGGGTCATCTCCGAAGTGGGGAAGGGTAGCTGTTTTTGGGCAGAGTTTTCGCTCTACGATCCCGAGGATCGCGAAGAAGGAGGAAAAAAAGTATGAGATATCGGAATTTCGGCGCATTCCTGTTGGCAGTGCCGCTCTCTGCGGCGGCCTTTTCCATGGGAAAGCCCGAGACCGTCTCCGCCAATTCCGCACCGCCCTATTGGAACGGGTCCGACGGTATGGGGGCCATTCTCGCGGGGGACAGGTGTCCCATCGAGGTCGAGCGGGAGCATCTCCGTTTCTCGCTCACGGAATTCCCCGCATGGGAAGAGAGTGCCGAAAATTTCGCAAATTACAGTGGAAAATTCACTGCGGAATACACATTTTTTAACCCGACGGACAGCGCTGTGGAGCTTTCCCTCGTCTTTCCGTTCGGCGTACTGCCGGATTATTATCCCTATGACGAAGAGCTCGACAGGGCCTCTTTCGGTTACGCCATCCGTTTAGACGGCGCCGATGTTCCCTATACGCTCCGCCATACGCTCGATGGGCAGCCCTATGCCCGCGGCAGCTCGTTTGACTTGGAAAAGGGGCTTGAGCGGCTGTATTCTTCGCGGAAACCCTTCTATTTTGACGATCTCCCCGTCAAGACATACACCTACAGCATCGACGCGGCGTCCCTTTCGGACGGGGGAGATGTTTGCTATGCCAACTTTTCGCTCTCCTTTGCGGCCTCTGCGGAGCGCACGCGCGTCCTCTGTCTGGACCATTGCAGTTATGGGATCAAGGACGGCAGAGCAAAGCTCACTTACAGTTTCGATTGCAGCGAACAGCCCGTTCAATTCACCGTCTATGTGCTCGGCGAGGACATCTCGGCGCCCGAAACGCACGTTTTCCGCTATGAAAACGGCAGGATCGTTTCCTATAACGACGCCTCTGTCACGGTCGCATCCCAGAAGAGCGCCACATTTTCGGACTTTGCCCTTTCGTTTCGGCCCGAGGGCAGCGCAGTTTCGGACGGGGACTGGAAGAACGCCTTTATCGACGCCATTGAAGAGGGGAGATATCTCAAGACGTGCTGTTCGGACTTCACCCCGTCGGATCTGAAAGTGCCCGCCGCGCTCATGCAGTGGTTTGAGTACTCGATCTCCGTTCCCGCAGGGGGCAGGGCCGTCAATTCCGTCACTGCGCCCATCTATCCCACGATGGACGGCTCGCATTCGCAGGATCTCTATTTCTACCGCTATCTCCTGTCCCCCGCACAGAAATGGGCGAAATTCGGACAGATCACTGTAGACATCGATACTCCCTATTTCATCTCGGACAGTTCGCTTGCGTTCACCGCACGCGAAGGGGGATATACGCTCACGCGCAATTCTCTTCCCTTGGGTGAGCTTGCCTTCACGCTCTCCGAGCAGGAAAGGCAGTTCCCCGCCGATATGAATTGGACGTATAACGGGGACGGCGGGGACTTGGCGCTCGTCACAGCCATCGTTATCCTGTGCGTGGTCGCGGCGGGTGCGGCAGCGATCATCACCGTCCTCGTTCTGCAATCCAAAAAGAAGAGGAAACGCCGCGAGGAAGAGGAGAAAAAGCTCCTTCAAGCCCGTCCGCAGGAGGGAAAGATCGACCTTCCCGAGGATGACAACAAGTCGTCCTGACGCGTTTTTCGTCGCATAAGCGGAAGATTTTTAGGCAAGCGGCCGCCGACAGATGTCGGCGGCCGCTTGCGTGTCATATGCTCCTACTCAGCAGGACGCCGCCTGCCCGAGAAAGGCGTTCCGCAGTGACGGAAGAGGTGTCATACCATACCCCAAAATTTTGCGGAAAAATTTTCCCAAGGAGTTGCAAATTTCCTGCCCTTGTGATACAATAAAACTGCGTCACAATTCAATACTAATAATTGCAAGATACAACGGCATCGGTGTATCCTTTTTCCTTGTGATTATTAGGGAATTGTGACGCAGACAATACGGGATACTCTTTGCGGGCGTCCGATATTGTCGGGCGTCCTTATTTTTTGCCCTAATTTTCCCGCCCGTCCCCCGCTGTCATCCCGAGCCGCGCGTAAGCGCGTGTCGAGGGATCTCCTCAACAGAGATTTCTCGACTTCGCCTTCGGCTCCGCTCGAAATGACAAAAAGGTCTCCCGCTCATCCTGAGCCATAGGCGAAGGATCCCCTCAAGCGAAGTCTCATCGCTCATCCTGAGCCGCAGGCGAAAGATCCCCTCAAACGAAGTCAAATATAAAAAGGAGAAAATACATGAAACGTAAATTCTTGACGGTCCTTTTGACCCTCATCGCGTCGCTCTGTCTCTGCTTTGGGCTGGTAGCATGTGATAACAAGAGCGGCAACGGCAACAACGAAACGACAGACAGTACGGAAACCGATCTTTGGACGATCGAGCGCGTCTACGCCACCGCAAAGGAGCTTGGTTTCGGCGGTACCCTTGAGGACCTGATCGCCGAATTCAAGGGCGAGGACGGCAAGGACGGCAAGGACGGAAAGGACGGCGTCGACGGCAAAGATGGCCTTGACGGCAAAGACGGTAAAGACGGCATTGATGGAAAGGATGGAAAGGATGGCAAGGACGGCCTCGACGGCGCCGACGGGAAGGATGGGATCGGGGTCAGATCCGTGGAAATCGACGAGGACGGACATCTCAAGGTCACTTTGACCGACGGGACAGTTCTTGACGCAGGCAAAGTTATCCCCGATGAACCCGCCGAAGAAGGCACGGAAGGACTGCAATTCCAGAAAATCAAGGGGAAGGACGGCGAGTACACGGCGATGGTCACGGGTATCGGGACCGCTTGGGAAACGGATATCGTCATTCCCGCCACATATCGCGG
>CANREC010000098.1 GCA_947629535.1 uncultured Clostridia bacterium
CCTCTGTCTTGATTCTTCAGAAAAATGAAAAATGGCTCTTCGGAGCCGTTTTTTTATTGTCTGCGATATAGTCCGATCCCTTCACGGAATCGTTTTAACTTTATTTGAATGCGGAGAAGGGAGCGCAGCTCACACCTAAATGCCAAAGTACAGTTTTGACTGCTTGACTTTCGTGTTGGTTTATAGTATAATCATATCAATTTCGAACGGTAATTTGTCAAAATCGAACACTAACTCTTATCAAAATCGAATGCAATAATCATCTTGTCAAAATAGAAACTATTTTTATAATCATGGTATGATGCGGTGCGGCGCCCGCGCCGCCGAATTTGGGGCGTTCAAAATTTCATACACAATTTTGAAAAGAATAAGCGGAAGGGCTACGCCCTTACCCCATTATTATATGCTAGTTCACGTCCCATGTTTCTGCGGGCAGTGCCTTCCCCGCCCGCCGTTTTGGCAGCCGACAAGCGGCATTCCAAAAGCGTCGGTCGGTGACATCCACTGCCCGCAGATCATAAAAATTAACATGAACCAATAAGCGAACAAACGCCGGCAAGACAGCAGAGCCCGCCCAAGAGAGATAAAGAATAGCGAAAATGGCTCAAAGAACTACGACGACCACAAACAAGAGCGATCACGCGCATAAGCGAGCCGCCGCGCGGGCGAATTGGCCCCGCGGCGTGGATGACGCGGGCCCGCTGTTCTTTTTTGAGAACGCTCTTCTCCGATATAGCATGGAAACGGCATTTTTCAAAATTGGGGAAAATTGGGGAAAAGTGTTTTTGTCATGATTTTAATTTGCCTCTAAAAAGCAAAAAAAGAGCGAAATCATGCTTTTTACCCATGTTTTCGCTCTTTTTTTGGTGCCGGTGATCGGGGTCGAACCGATACGGATGATTAGTCCACAGGATTTTGAGTCCAGCGCGTCTGCCAATTCCACCACACCGGCATTTTTAAGAATTATATAATAATATTCGGAAAAAGGCAAGCGATTTCTTTCTTTTTCTTGCAAAAAAAAGCTGTTCATGATACAATATCTTTTAAGGAGAGCTTTTCATGGCAGAAAAACAGAAAATAGTACTCATCGACGGCAACAGTCTCTTGAACCGTGCATTCTTTGCAATGAGCGTCTTTGCGACCAAGGACGGGTTACCGACCAACGGAATTTTCGGATTTATCAAGCTGGTCCTTAAGATCATCGAGACGGACAAGCCCGAATATCTCGCTGTCGCCTTCGATGTGCATGCGCCGACCTTCCGCCATAAGATGTATGATGGTTACAAGGCGACCAGAAAACCCATGCCCGAAGAACTCGTGCGGCAGGTGCCCGTCTTAAAGGAGTTGCTTTCCGCCATGCACATCCGCTGTGTGGAGCTTGCGGGGTTCGAGGCGGACGACGTCATCGGCACGCTCTCCCGCCGTTTTGCGGACGTTGACAGCTACATCTATACGGGAGACAGAGACGCCTACCAGCTCGTCAACGAGCATGTGCGCGTCTGTTTCACCAAGAGAGGGGTCACGGATATCGATCTTCTCACTGCAGACAACTTTGTTTCAAAAGTCGGCCTTGAGCCGTGGCAGATCATTGAAGAGAAGTCGCTCATGGGCGACAGCTCCGACAATATTCCCGGGGTGAAGGGAATAGGCCCCAAGACGGCCCTCGATCTTCTTCAAAAATACAAGAGCTTGGAAAATATTTATGCGCATTTGGGAGAACTTTCTCCCGCCGTGCAGAAAAAATTGCAGGAGGGGGAGGACTCGGCCAAACTTTCCCATACGCTTGCGACCATCGATACGCAGGTGCCCCTCGACGTCTCGCTCAAGAGCTGCGCTCTGACCCTTCCTTTCCCCGATGAGGCGAGAGATTATTTTGCAAAGCTTGAATTTCGTTCCCTTGTCGACAGCAAATATTTCACTTCGGAGCGAAAGAGGGCCGTGGATGTCGTCTGCTACGATTCCGCCGAAAAATTTTGCGAACTGATCCCGAAAAATGCGGAATTTTCCTTCTTCCTCGACAAGAAAGAGTGCCATATCTTCATGGGCGAAAAGGAGCATATTTTCAAGATCAAGGAGAATTTTTTCGACGCGGGCGTCTTTTTGAACGAACTTCTTCCCGTTTTCTCCAAATTATTTTCGGAGGACAACACGGCGATCGTCTCCGATTATAAGTCCCTTGCGCATCTCTTTGACGGGCTCGGCGTGGAGATCTCCTGCAGAATCGCCGACGTCTCCATTTTGCGCTACCTTGTCGATTCCAATCTGAAAGTTCTGACGCCGTCCGAGTTCGTGAAGGACTACGCCCTTTCCGATGAAAACACGGCCTATGCCCTGCGGCTTGCCTATGAAGAGGCGGAGAAAAAGACGGCGGGGACGGCGGAGGAGAAACTCTATCGCGATTTAGAATTGCCGCTCGCGTCCGTCCTTCTCGACATGGAACGGTACGGCGTGCGGGTAGATGAAAGTCTTTTCCCCGAATTTTCCGAGAAATACAAGACGGAGATGAATGAACTTTCCGCAAAGATCTATGAAATGGCGGGGGGACCGTTCAATATCAATTCGCCCTTCCAACTCTCCGAGGTCCTCTTTGAAAAGCTCGGCATGGATCCCAAGGGGGCAAAGCGAAATGTGCGCGGGGGATATTCCACGAACGCGGAAGTTTTGTCCGAGCTTGCCGAATCGCACGAGATCGTCCGTCTTATTCTGAGGTACCGTGAGATCCAAAAACTTCTCTCGACATATATCGACGGCATCCGTCCGCTCGTCAGCGGCGGCATCGTCCATACGACTTACAATCAAACGATGACGACGACGGGCCGCATCTCGAGCGCGAATCCCAATCTGCAGAACATTCCCGTCCGCACGAGCGAGGGGAGAGAGCTGAGAAAGCTCTTTATTCCCCGTGAGGGAAATGTCTTTGTGGACGCCGACTATTCGCAGATCGAACTCCGCCTTCTTGCCCACTTCTCCAAGTGCCCTGCGCTCATTGACGCCTACCAAAAGGGCGAGGACGTCCATGCCGCAACTGCCGCTCTCGTGTTCGGCGTTCCGCTGTCCGAGGTCACGCCCGCGATGCGCAGAAAGGCAAAGAGCGTGAACTTCGGCATCATCTATGGCATGAGCGCGTTCGGCCTCGCAAAGGATATCAACGTCTCGCAGGCAGAATCTCAGTCGTACATCAATAAATATTTTGAATCCCATCCCGAGGTAAAAACGTATTTGGACGAAAGCGTGCGTTTTGCCAAGGGAAACGGGTATGTCATGACGGTCTTGGGAAGAAAACGCTATATTCCCGAGCTGAAATCGTCCAATTACAACCAAAGGCTCTTCGGCGAGCGTGCCGCGATGAACATGCCCCTGCAGGGGAGCGCAGCCGACATTATCAAGCTTGCCATGCTCGGCGTCGCAAAGCGATTGAAGGAAGAAGGGCTCAAGGCAAAGCTCGTGTTGCAGGTCCATGACGAGCTGATCATCGACACGCCCGTCGATGAGGTAGAAAAGGTCAAAAAACTCCTCGGGGAAGAGATGGAGGGCGCAATGCAACTTTCCGTCCCGCTCGTCGCGGAGGCAACAGTGGGGAATACATGGTATGATGCGAAGGCTTAAAATCGCAGTTACAGGCGGCATCGGCAGCGGGAAGAGCACCATCCTGCAGATCCTCTCGGCGTGGGGCTATCCCGTTTTTTCCTGCGACGAGATCTCGCACAGGCTTTGGACGGAAGAGAACTATCTCAAAACGCTTTCAGAGGCTTTTCCCGATTGCTGCACAGACGGGATCATCGACAGGAAGAAACTTTCCGCGCACGTTTTTTCAGACCGTGAGGAGCGGAAAAGGCTCGAAAGGATCTCTCACCCGCGCATCATGCGGGAACTCATGGAAAAGATGGAACGGGAGAACGTCAGTTTTGCGGAAGTTCCGTTGCTCTATGAAGGGGGATACGAACAGCTCTTTGACGGCGTTCTTCTGGTGAACAGACGGGAATCCGACCGCATCGCCTCCGTTGTCAAACGGGACAATACAGACGAAGAAGAAGTGAGAAGGCGCATCGCCGCGCAACTCGGCGCAAGCATGCGGGAAAGAGCGGACGTTGTCCTGAACAATGACGGTACGCTCGAACAGCTCAAGGCAAAGCTCAAGACAGCTTTGAAACTGTTCTGCCTGTAACCGATGGATCATGGGTTAGGACAGAGTTTTTCGGCTCAGCACATCCGTCATCGTCAAAGTTTCCGCCGAACGTCACAAAATCCGCGAAATCGGAACATACTCTAATGTGATGAAGAAAAGGACAATTCTCACCGTCTCGATCATTCTTGCCGTCCTTGCCGTGATGCTTTTCGCAACATGGATCGGTTTCCTTATCGCCTTTCCGCGCCCATACGGCGACGCTGTGGAGGAAAGCGGTTTGGATCCCGCTCTCGTCTATGCCGTGATCCGCGCGGAGAGCTCCTACCGTGAGGACGCAGTGAGTTCGGCAGGGGCGGTCGGCCTCATGCAGATCAAGCCCTCGACGGCCGAATTTGTATGTGAAAGAGAGGGGATCGAATTCGACGCCGCGCGGCTGAAGGAAGGGGACTACAATATTCTCCTCGGGACAAAATATCTTTCCTATCTCTTGGCACGGTTTGAGATCGAGGAGACGGCGCTCGCCGCCTACAATGCGGGAGAGGGGACTGTCGCGAAGTGGCTGAAGGACGCCGAACTCTCCACGGATGGGGATCGGCTCGAGAAAATTCCCTATCGAGAAACGGAAAACTATGTAAAAAAAGTTTCGAAATTTAAGAAAATCTATGAATTTTTGTACCCATAACAGTTGACATTTTCTTTCGGATGCGGTAGAATAATAAAGCTGTTCGATGGACAGCGTATCGATATGCGGTCGTGGCGGAATTGGCAGACGCGCAAGACTAAGGATCTTGTGGGATGACCGTGCAGGTTCAACTCCTGT
>CANREC010000099.1 GCA_947629535.1 uncultured Clostridia bacterium
CTCCCCCTGACGCAGGGGGAGGGCAAGAGGCGGCTGCGCTCCCCGACGCAGGGCAAGAAACATTCTCAGCGGGAGGGCTCTTTTTTTCGCCTCCCCCCTCCCTGAGGGGGGAGGGTAGGGTGGGGGGTGCCCCCGCATTTTTCTTCACCGTTTTTTCCGCTTCGGCCAGTTCTTTTTTGACGTCGAAACGGGGGAAGAGCGGCGGGATCTTCTCCACCTTCTCCCCGCCCGTAAATTCACATTGTTGCAGCCAGCCGAGCCCCGTCTCCGCGGGAAGGGAAAAGGACGTGAGGATGCGCGCGGCGGCCCGGGGAAGGAAGGGCTTGAGCAGGACTGCGGCCGCACAACACGTCCTCGCAAGTTCGTGGAGCACTGTCGCGAGCCGTTCCCTCTTCGTCGGGTCCTTTGCGAGGACCCACGGCGTCGTCTCGTCGATATACTTGTTCGCGCGGCCGACGACGGCGAAAATGGCCTCGAGCGCGGCGGGAGCGTTCAGCCGCTCCAAGGCGTCCTCTACGCGGCCGCAGAGGGCGAGCGTCATATCGGAGAGCTCGCGGTCGACGGGCAATTCTTCCCCGCATGCGGGCAGGATCCCGCCGAAATTCTGCCCGATCATCGCCTGCGTGCGCGAGACGAGATTGCCGAGATCGTTGGCGAGGTCTGCGTTGATGCGGAGCAGAAACCGCTCCGTCGTGTATTCCCCGTCGCTGCCGAAGGGGATCTCGCGGAGAAGATAGTATCTGACGGCGTCGGCGCCGTAGCGTTTGACGAGTTCATAGGGGTCGGTGAGCTCGGGGCGGGCGTTCTCTTTGGATTTGCTCAGCTTTTCCCCGCCGATGAGCAGCCACCCGTGCCCGTAGATGCGTTTCGGGAGTTTCTCCCCGAGGGCCATCAGGATGGCGGGCCAGATGATGGCGTGGAACCGCACGATCTCCTTCCCCACGAGATGCAGGTCCGCGGGCCAATATTTTTGGAAGAGAGCGTCCTCTTCCGTCCCATAGCCAAGCGCGGAGATATAGTTGGAGAGCGCGTCGATCCACACATAGGCCGTGTGTTTGGGGTCGAAGGGGAGCGGGATCCCCCATTTCACCGTCGTGCGGGAGACGGAGAGGTCCTGAAGGCCCGCCTTCAAAAAGTTGTTGACCATCTCGTTGACGCGGGACGTCGGCTGTAAAAATTCGGGATCGTCCTCATAGAGCTTTAAGATGCGGGGGGCATACTTGGAGAGGCGGAAAAAGTAGCTCTCTTCCTTCTGCTTGGTCACTTCCCTGCCGCAGTCGGGGCACTTGCCCTCTTTGAGCTGGCTCTCCGTCCAGAAGGCCTCGCATGGCGTGCAATAATACCCTTCGTATTCGGCCTTGTAGATATCGCCGCTCTCATAGAGTTTTTGATAGATGTGCTGTACGCACTTGACATGGTCCTCGTCGGTCGTGCGGATGAAACGGTCGTATCCGACGTCGAGGAGCCGCCACATATCCTTGAGCTCGGCAACGAGCGGATCGATGAATTCCCGCGGGGTGATGCCGCGCCTCAAGGCCTCTTTTTCGACCTTTTGGCCGTGTTCATCGGTGCCCGTGAGGAAAAAGACCTCCTCCCCCTTCATCTTGTGGAAACGGGCGAGCGCGTCGCAGATGACTGTCGTGTAGCAGTGCCCGATGTGCCAGTTTCCGCTCGGATAGTAGATGGGTGTCGTGATGTAGTATTTGTTTGCCATAGAATACCTCTAAAAATCCCTGTGTCGTCCTTGTGCTCATTCTGACGGCGAAACCCGCAGGGCCTCAAACGAAGTCTTTTTCCCTATTATAGCGTAATTCCGCACAAAAGTAAATGTATTTTGCGACAACCGCTTGCAAATTCTTTTTCAGCGTGATAGAATAAAACTGCGACACAATCGAATACTAACCATATCAAGATACAACGGCATCGGTGTATCCTTTTTACCGTATATGGTTAGTTATTGTGTCGCAACAATTCGGGGATACTCGAAGCGGGCGCCTCGAATTGAGGCGTCCTTATTTTTTACTCTACTTGCCTGCCCCGCGCGCATTCAGAGGCGTCCTTAGTCATCCCGAGCCGCGCGTAAGCGCGTGTCGAGGGATCTCCGCTGCAATAGAGATTTCTCGACTGCGCCTTCGGCTCCGCTCGAAATGACATCGACCAACGGGGCTCCGCCCGTTTGCCGGGATGCATCGCTGCGCTCTGCATGAACGGTGGGCCCTGCGCTCATCCTGCCCCCCGCTCATCCTGAGGGCAAAGCCCGCCCCGCCCGCACTTTCTTTATGGCGTCGAAGGGCGGCACGAGCGGCAAAGCCGCGAAGTTAGGACCCCCTAAAACGAAGTCAAATAAAAAAGGAGAAAATATATGAAACGCAGATTTTTGACAGTTTTGTTGACCCTCATCACGGCACTCTGCCTCGCCTTCGGCCTTACGGCGTGCGACATTTTCGGCAACAGCGATGACGGGGGCCCGAACAATACCGAACAAAGCGGGACGCAACAGGGCGGATCGCAGCTCCCCGACAAGGACGATGATGACAAAACAGGCCCCGACGATACGCGATCCGATCCCGACAACGACGCCAACGGCGATGAAGGAAAAGAGCCCGATGTCAGCGACGATGATGACAAAGAGCCCGACGGCGACAACGATGACAAAGAGCCCGATATTGATGATAAGGATCCCGATGTTGATGAGAAACCGACCGACCACGTTCATACCTTCACTGTGAAGAACGTTTGCAGCGAATGCGGCGAAAAGTGGGAGTATTCGGAATGGTTACAATATGAGCTTGACCCTGAAACAGACACTTATACCGTCACTGCGGTCGCCGACCCGGCAAGCGGCAACATTGTCATTCCTTACGGCTATCAAGGCAAATGGGTGACAAAAATCGGGGATGCGGCGTTTGCATACAGACCCGCAGAAGGTTATTGTCCTGCTTATCAAATAAGAACCATCACGATCCCGGACAGCGTGACGTCAATTGGAGAAAATGCGTTTTACGGATGCGCGGGACTTAGGAGCATCAATATCCCCTCCGGCGTGACCTCGATCGGAGATTCGGCATTTGCCGGATGCATCTGGCTTGAAAAAATCTTTATCACCGACCTTTCGGCATGGTGCAAAATCGATTTTATATCCCCATATGCCTATCCATATGCCAATCCGCTTTTTTATGCACATCATCTCTATTTGAACGGTTCGGAAATTACATCGCTCACGGTGCCAAAAGATATTACGGAGATCAAGCCTTATGCTTTTGCCGGGAGCACCGTGACCCATGTCTCTATTCCCGACAGTGTTACCTCGATCGGCGAGGGCGCATTTTACTTTTGTGACGAATTGAGAGACGTCGATATGCCATCCAGCATTACCTCGATCGGAATGTACGCATTCGGGGGTTGTAACCAATTGACCGATTTCCCCATTCCCGAGGGTATGAAGGAAATCGGAGAAGGCGCATTCATAGGTTGTAATGGCCCGTCAAGTATCACGTTCCCGAGCAGTGTATCTGTGATCGGAGAATACGCGTTTATGTCATGTCAAGGATTACGGGATGTCGTCATTCCCGACCACGTGACGTCAATTGAAAATGGTGCATTTGATTTTTGCGGCGGAATGACAAGTATCAAAATCGGTAACGGCGTTAAAATACTTGATGATTTATTTGAAAAATGCTATCAACTGAGGGAAGTAGAGATCGGGGACAACGTTGAATCAATATCATTGGCGTCTAACTCCGGTTGTTTCTATGGTTGCTTCTCCCTCGAAAAAATCACCGTATCCGACAACAATTCTACATACAGCAGCCGAGACGGGATCTTGTACAATAAGGACGAGACGGAACTCATCTATGTTCCGCAAGGGAAAAAGGGGGCCGTTATTGTGCCCGAGGGCGTGAGCGAAATCGGCGATTACATGTTTGATGATTGCATTGATGTCACGAGCATTCGGATCCCCGATAGCGTAATCTCGATCGGGGATGCTGCTTTTAGCAATTGCAAATCTTTGGAAAGCCTCAAAATCCCCGACGGCGTAACCGAGATCGGGAATAATGCATTCAGTGGTTGCGACGGACTCAAAGAGATTGAAATCGGCAGCAAGGTGGAATCGCTTACATCGAATGACTTCTCTTGCATTTCCTTGGAAAGGATCACCGTTTCCGACCAAAATCCGTCATATAGTAGCAGAGACGGAATTTTATACAACAAAGACGAAACATTGCTCATCGTTGTCCCGAGAGCAAAAAAGGGAACTGTTATCCTGCCCGACAGCGTGACCTCGATCGGAGATTCGGCATTTAAGAGTTGCCGTGGGTTAACGAGCATTGTCATTTCAGACGGCTTGACTTCGATTGGATATGATGCATTTCGCGATTGCAGTTCACTTACAAACATTATTCTTCCAAGTAGTGTGGCCTCGATTGGAGAAGGTGCGTTTGATGGATGCAGTGGACTGACACACGTTACGATCCCCGACAACATGACCTCGATTGCAAAGTATATGTTCTATAATTGTCGCGGGCTAACGGAAATTCAATTTATTGGCACGATACAAGAATGGGCATTGATGCAAAAAGGGTACTGTTGGGATTCTTATACCGGCAATTATACCGTCATCTGCACGGATGGGACGATCGATAAAAGCGGCAATGTGACGTATTTTGAGCAATAAGTGAGTGATTTTTAGATGTAGGCGCCCGCCGACGGAAGTCGGCGGGCGCTGTTTGTACGGGAGCCCTTCTGTGCCCCTCCCGAGGGGGTGGAGTGGCGCGATCCTTCTCAACAGCCCTGCGGGCTGTGAGAAGCGCCGCTCCATGAGGCGTGGCCTCGCCGAAGGGGTTGCGGCGGTCCCTGCCGCCGCAACGGGTAGGGGGTGGGCAA
>CANREC010000100.1 GCA_947629535.1 uncultured Clostridia bacterium
TTGGATTTGATGATGAAAGTATAGCAGATTCCTTCCCGAATGTCAATCCCCTTGGTAAAAATCTCCCGCGTCATCCCAAGCTTGTCGAGGGATCTCAAGAATTAAAAATTGTGGTGCATAGCGTTCGATTTTTAATTCCTTTCCGCAACATATGGTTGAAATTCTTGCACTCGACCGCAAAATGTGCTATAATTAAACTGACTTACTACGCAAAAGAGGTTTCTATGGCTGAGAAACATTATGACGCGAGCGACATCACCATTCTCGAAGGTCTCGAGGCGGTGAGGCTGCGTCCCGGCATGTACATCGGATCGACGGGCAAGAGCGGACTTCACCATATCCTTTGGGAGATCGTCGACAACGCCATCGACGAGGCCGCAAACGGCTTTGCCGACAAGATCGACGTACATATCTATCAGGACAATTCCATTTCCGTCGAGGACAACGGCCGCGGCATTCCCACCGACATCCACCCCAAGACCAAAGTCTCGGGCGTGCAGGTCGTCTTTACCCAGCTCCATGCGGGCGGAAAGTTCGACGAGCACAACTATTCCTTCTCGGGCGGGCTGCACGGCGTCGGCGCCTCGGTGACGAACGCCCTCTCCAAGTGGCTGAACGTCCGCGTCTGCCGCGACGGCAAGACGTTTGAGATGGGATTCAAGTCCTATTTCGACCCCAAAAAGAAGAAGTATGAATCGGGCATTCCGACGGGCCCTCTGACGGACGTCAAGAAAAAGACCAAAAAGCACGGCACCTTCGTCCATTTCCTGCCCGACGACGCCGTATTCGGCGATGTGAAGGTGGATACGGAAACGGTCAACCGCCGTCTCCGCGAGCTCGCCTATCTCAACAAGGGCGTGACGATCTCGCTCACCGACGAACGCATGACGATGAACGAAGCCATGGCGGGCGAAGAGGAGAACGGGGAGGTCAGACAGCTCGGCATCGAGGGCATGAAACCCTATTCGGTGAGCTACTGTTTCGATGGCGGGATTTCGGATTTCGTCTCCGCCCTCAACGAAAAGAAGGAGACGCTCTACCGCAAACCCTTGAGCTATAAGGGGGAGAAGGACGGCATTCTCGTCGAATTTGCCGTACAGCACACGACGGATTTCACGGAGAGCCTCTTCTCCTTCGTCAACAACATCCCGACGCCCGAGGGCGGCACGCACGAATCGGGTTTCCGCAGCGGTCTCACGCGCGTGCTCAACGCCTACGCACGGGACAACAAACTCATGAAGGACAAGGACGGGTTCCTCGGCGACGACTTTCGCGAGGGGCTCAACGTCGTCCTCTCCGTCAAGATGAAAAACGTGCAGTTCGAGGGGCAGACCAAGACCAAACTCGGCAATCCCGAGGCCCGCGCGAGCGTGGAGAGCGTCACCGTGGAGGGGCTCAAGGCGCTCTCTTCGGACCCGAAGAACAAAAAGGCGTTCGAGGAGATCATCAAAAAGGCGCAGGGAGCGGCCCGCGTCCGCGTCGCGACGCGGCAGGCCAAGGATACGGCCCGCGCCAAAAATTCCATCGATTCATTGCAGCTCGTCGGCAAACTCGCCTCCTGTACGGGCAAAAAACCCGAGCTCAACGAGCTCTTCATCGTCGAGGGCGATTCGGCGGGCGGCACGGCGAAACAGGCGCGGGTCAGGCAGTTCCAATCCATTCTGCCCCTGCGCGGAAAGCCGCTCAACGTCGAGAAGAAACGTCTCGATCAGGTCCTCGCCAACGAGGAGATCCGCACGATGATCTCGGCGCTCGGCGCGGGCGTCGGGAACGATTTCAACATCGACAAGATCAACTATCACAAGGTCATCATTCTCTCGGATGCCGATCAGGACGGATTCCACATCCGCTGCATCCTTCTCACCTTCTTCTTCCGCTACATGCGTGACCTCGTCAACGCGGGGCACGTCTACATCGGCATGCCGCCCCTCTATAAGGTCTATAAGCAGAACGGCTCCGCCGAGGAATACGCCTATGACGACAACGAATTGCAGGAGAAGATCCAAAAGGTCGGCAAGGGGTATCTCATCCAACGCTACAAGGGCCTCGGCGAGATGAGCGCCGAACAGCTCTGGAAAACGACGATGGACCCCGCGCGGCGCAATCTCACACAGGTGACGGTGGAGGACGCCATCGCCGCCGACGACATGATCACAAAACTCATGGGCGACGCCGTCGAGGGCAGAAAGGAATTCTTAAACAAGAACGCAAATTTCAACAAGGTGGACACGTTCCTCGCACGCGTCGACAAGAAGGGGGCTACATCCGATGAAGAAGAATGAGATGCCGATCGAGCCGCAGGGCCAGCTCTTTGTGACCCCCTTGGAGGAAGTCCTGCCCCAATCCATGCTCCCCTATGCGGAGTTCGTCATTTTGGACCGTGCTCTTCCCCGCGTCGAGGACGGGCTGAAACCCGTACAGCGCAGGATCCTCTATACGATGTACGAAATGGGCCTCATGCCCGATAAGCCCCACAAGAAGTCGGCGCGTATCGTCGGCGACTGCATGGGCAAATACCATCCGCACGGCGACAGTTCCGTCTATGACGCCATGGTCCGCATGGCGCAGGACTTCAACATGGGCATGACGCTCGTCAACGGCCACGGCAACTTCGGCTCCGTCGACGGCGACCCCGCGGCGGCCATGCGCTACACCGAGGCGAGGCTGGAACCGCTCGCGCTCGAGCTTCTGCGCGACCTCGACAAGGACACCGTGCCCTTCTCGCTCAATTTCGACGATTCCCTCAAGGAGCCCGACATGCTCCCCGGGCGTTTTCCCAATCTTCTCGTCAACGGGGCTTCGGGCATCGCCGTCGGCCTTGCGACGAACATTCCGCCCCACAATCTCGGCGAAGTCATCAGCGGCGTCGTCGCCTATATCGACAACCCCAAGATCACGCTCGACAAGATGATGAAGTATATTCCCGCACCCGACTTCCCGACGGGCGGCAAGATCATCGGGCGGGAGCTCCAACAGGCCTATGCGACGGGCAAGGGCAAGATCTCCGTCCGCGCAAAGGTCTCCGTGGAGCTTGCCGAGGGCGAACGGCCGACGGGGGAGAACGACGCAAACGTAAAGAGAAACATCGTCATCTCGGAGTTACCTTATCAGGTCAATAAGGCCAACCTGCTCAGAAAGATCGCCGAGCTCCGCGAGCAGAAGAGCGAACTTGCGCCCATCACCAAGGTCGTGGACGAGAGCGACAGGAGCGGCATGCGCGCCGTCATCGAGATGCGCGGCACGGGCAAGGACGCCGACGCCGTTCTCGCCGCACTCTATAAATATTCCGACCTCGAAGTCAGTTTCGGCATCAACATGGTCGCCATCGCCAAGGGGAGACCCATGCTCATGGGCCTCATGGATATCATCCGCTACTATGTGGAATACCAGCGCGAAGTCGTCCTCCGCAGGACCAAGTTCGACCTCGATCAGGCCAAAGAACGCTGCCATATTCTGGAAGGCCTCATCATCGCCGTCAGAAACATCGACGAGGTCATCAAGATCATCAAATCGGCCGAGAGCACGGCAGACGCCCGCGAGAAACTCAAGAAGAGATTCTCCCTCTCCGAAAAACAGGCACAGGCCATTTTGGACTTGCGTCTCGCCCGCCTCACCAAACTCGAAGTTTTCAAGCTCGAGGAGGAGCTCAAGGCCCTCAAAAAGCTCATCGAGGAACTCACCGCCATCGTCGGAAGTACGAAATTGCAGCTCGGCGTCGTCAAAAAGGAGATCACCGAACTCGGGAAAAAGTACGCCGTCCCGCGCAAGAGCTCCCTTCCCGAGAGCGAGGAAGAGGCCTTTGCCGAACGCTTTGACGTCTATGTGCCAGGGGAACCCGCACAGCTGTTTTTGACCGCCGACGGCAAGCTCAGGTGCGTCGAGGAGAAAAAGCTCAAGAATATGACGCAGACGATCGACGCGTCCCTCAAAAAGGGCGGCATCGTCGCAAAGAAGATCTCCATTCTCTCCAATGCCGACGCGCTCATCATCTCCGACAAGGCCGTCTGCTACCGCGTGAACATGAAGGACTGCATGCGGAAATGGAGCGACGCGGGCCTCAAGCTTTCGGACCTCTCCGAGGCGGCAAAGGACGAAAAGCCCGTCGGGATCTTCTCCGAGACGGAGAAGGGGACCCTGCTTTTCATCACCGAAAAGGGGGAGATCATGGGGCGCGAGCTCGAGGACATCGCCGCGGGCAAGGGCGACGTCGTCAAGATGGAAGAGGGCGACAGGCTCGTCAGCGTCCAATGGCTTGACCCCGAGGATAAGACGCTGTACTTTATCACGAGGAACGGCATGTGCCTCAACATGAAGATGGACGAGGTGCCTGTCAGAAAGACCGCCGCGACCTGCGTCAAGGGCATGGGCGTCAAGAAGGGCGACGCCGTCATCTGGGCGAGCCAGCTCGAGGACTACGGCGAACTCGTCCTCGCGACTTCGGGCGGCAGGTATAAGCGGGTCATCGTCTCGCAGATCGAACCTTTGAACCGCGGGGCCATGGGCGTCAGAGTTGCCGACATGAAGGACGACAAGGTCATCTTCGCCGACTATGTGACGGAGCCGTACGACCTTGCCATCTTCACCGAAGAGGGGACGGTGGAAAAGCTCTCCACCGAGGATATCCCCATTGACGCGACCTACACGCGTGGCCGTCCCTTAAAGGGCGTGAAGTGGACCGCGAAGGAGATCTACCCCATCAAACCATAAAAAAATCCCCCTCGGGGGATTTTTTTCATGATGTATCGTTTCGTCCCGCCCGTTCATCCTGAGCGTAGCGAAGGATCCCCTCAAACGAAGTCCTCGCCCTCCCCCCGTTGAAGGGGGAGGGGTAGGGGAGGGGATTG
>CANREC010000101.1 GCA_947629535.1 uncultured Clostridia bacterium
TGTTTTCAACGCTGCCCTCGATCTCGGGGCGGGCGGAAGGGTCGTTCTGCTCTCTGTCGGCGCGGCAGTCCGTGTAGTATTTCAAATCGTCCTCGGTGTAGGGAATTTGAGGCACGATCTCATAGAGCATTCCGCTCGTTGCGGTTGAAATCTTTTTTGCAATGCCCTCTGTGTTGCCCATTGCCGAGAAGTAGACGACGAGAATATGGCTTGTTTCTACCGTATCGGAGCACTGTACGGTAATATCTTGCCTCGACGACTTCCACATCCGCTCTTTGCCGTTTTCGTCGCGGACGGCCTTGTCCCACGCCGCTTGCGTTCCCTTATAATCGATCGTGACGATCGAACTGTCCGAAAAGGCGTATTTTTCAATCACGGTGACGGAAGCGGGGATCGTGAGGGCGGTGAGCGTCGCCCTGCGGAATGCCGCCACGCCGATTTTTGTAACCGTTTCGGGAATGACGCTGTTGTTGCTCCCGCGAATGAGAGTGTTTGTTTCAAGTTCGATGAGGCAATTCCCCGCGCCCGAATAGCGGGGATTGCCTTCCGCAACGGTGATCGCATTGAGTGCACCGCAGTTGTTGAAAACGTCGTCGCCAAGCGCCGTGAGTCCCGCGGGCAGATAGATAGATTCGAGTGAACTGTTGCCCGAAAAGGTGTTGTTTCCGATTTTTTGAAGGTTACTGCCCGTGCCGATGTTCACCGAAACGAGCGCGTCTTGATTGTGGAAGGCGTTCTTGCCGATTTCCGTGACGGAATCGGGAATGGTCACGGACAGAATGTCCGATTGGTGTTGTGCATAGCCGAATGCGCTGTCCGCGATGCCGACGACGGGTGCGCCGTCGTGTTCGGCGGGAATGACGATGTTCGTTTCCTGTCCTTCATCGCCCGTGACGATATAGCCTTCCCCCGCCGTGCTTTTCTCAAACGTGAGCGTAGCTGTGGGCGCAGCGGCGCTTGTATCATCGTTGTGATTCGTGTTGCCGTTGTTGCCGCCGTTGCCGCCGCCCGTTCCCCCGCAAGCGGAGAGAACAAAGGCGAGGCAAAGCATGATTGCCGTTAAAATAAATACAAACTTTTTCTTCATGGTCTGCTCCCGTAAAAATTTATATGGATCTTCCCATTTGATAGGCTTCTTCAAGCTTCTGATTGCCTTCGATGTCGCCCACGTCATTCACGCCGCCGCAAAAGACATAGCCATTTAAGTGCGCTTTTTCGTAGCAAACGACCCAACCGTCGAAGCCATCAAGTGTTCTCTTTTCTGCCTCTTCGCTATTCTCCGCCGCCGCAAAGAGCAAGTAGACATCACGGAATCGATAGTCCGAGGAATACAGCGGGTTGCAGCGGTCAAGCAAAGTTTTCAGCTGTCCGCTGATTCCATAGTAGTAAACGGGCGTTGCAAACACCAAGACGTCCGCATGGAGCATTTTCTCGCGGATCATGTCGGCATCGTCGGAAATGACGCATTTCTTCGTCTTTTGGCAGACAAGACACCCGCGGCAGAAGCCTATCTTTTTGTCGTGCAGGGAGATAAATTCGACTTCGTTTCCCGCTTCGACCGCACCTTTCATAAATTCCTCGGCAAGCCTTGCCGAATTACCTTTCGTCCTGTAACTCGACGAGATGACCAAAACTTTTTTGTTCATGGATGTATCTCCTTAGAATTTTATCGTAAACCGATCGTCACCGTGATGGGGTTACTTTCTGTGAGAATTTCGTTGATTTCGCTCGCGGAGCCTTGCATTTTGCCGATCTTTGTATAACTCCATGAATTACTGCCGTAAAACAGGACGATTTGATCGCCCGAATAGAGAATGACGTCGCCCGCCTCGGTCGTCATCTGCCGATCTTCGCGGGGAAGGGTGTGCCCCAAATCGCCCACCTTTTCAAAACCGCCGTAGTCGTGCGCGTTATAGGAAATATCGTCCTCTTTCAGAAGTGCGACAAGCGCCTTTGTTGCGGTATTTTCTTCGAGTTTTACGGTAATTTTATGAGTTCCTATCGTCAAATAAATCGTATCGATCATTTCTGTCTCCTCTTCTGTCTCGCTCGTTGTCTCCTGCCCGTTCGTTGTCCCATTTTCCCCGCAAGCGGAGAGAACAAAAGCGAGGCAAAGCATGATTGCCGTTAAAATAAATACAAACTTTTTCTTCATGGTCTGCCCCCTTTTGGGCTATTTCCCAAGACAATTTTTTTCGTTTTCTCCGCCGCAAGCCGCAAAGAAACTGCAAGCACGCATCAAAAACACAAGAACTTACGGAAAAAGCTAATCCGATTTCTTCATTTTTTAGATCTATTTGATTTCTTGAAAGCGTTGCACACGCATTTTGAGGTGATATTTCTCGCGGAGAGCGGCGATCTCGGGCATCTCCGGGCTTTTATGGTGGAAGTCGAGGGCTTCCTCGTTTTCCCATTCGTCGATGAGAAGGACCGTTTCGGGATCGTCTACGGGGAGAAAATATTCATAGCGAAGATTGCCCTTCTCGGCGCGGATGCGCTCCACAAGCCCGCTTGCTTTCATCTCTTCCGCAAAATTTCTCGCGTTGCCGTTTTCTCCCGTATAGTAAATATTGACCGTAAATGCCATACTTCGCCTCACGGAAGCTTGTCGTATTCTTCGCTTGCTACGGGTTCCAGCCACTCGTTCGAGCAATTTTCGCCCGGGACTTCGATGGCGAGGTGAGAGAACCAGCTGTCCTTGGCGGCGCCGTGCCAATGCTTGACGCCCGCGGGAATGTTGATACAGTCGCCCGGCTTCATCTCCACGGCCTCTTTGCCCCATTCCCGATACCAGCCGCGCCCCGCGACGCAGATGAGGATCTGCCCGCCGCCCTTCGTCGCATGGTGAATGTGCCAATTGTTGCGGCACCCGGGCTCGAACGTGACGTTGAAAATGCCGACTTGGGTCTTGGAAACGGGCGCGAGGTAGCTTTTGCCGCTGAAATACTGCTTGAAACCGTCGTTGGGTGCGCCGATGGGGAAGATCATTGCATTTTCGTGCGCCGCCATTGCTGTTTCTGCGCTTTCTTCCGCCCAGACGTCCTTTGCCATGTTGAAGACAGCCCACGCCTTGGGCCACCCCGCATAAAAACCGACGTGCGTGACCACGGCGGCAATTTCCTTCTTCGTCACCCCCGCCTTTTTGGCGTTCTCCAAATGATATTTGAGCGAAGAATCGGTAATGCCCGACGACATGAGCGCGACGACCGTGACGATACAGCGCGTCTTGTGATCGATATCTTGATTATTCCAATTCTCGCCGAAGAGAACATCGTCGTTGTAGTGCGCAAAGTCGGGAGCGAACTCCCCGAGCGCCTTTCTTCCCGCGTCCTGTGTGATCTTTTTCATATCAAAACTCCTTTTATTGATTTTTGAGGCTCTTGCCAAGTTCATAAGCATCTGCCATATAGCGGGAGCGAGCCGTCATAGCGGGCGTTCCGCACCCCTTGCCGAGGATCATTCCGCAGTCTCTGAAATTCAAGTACTTAACAAGCGTTTGATAGTGCGCCGTGAGCGCTTCGAACGTCCAGCTGTCCGCATTCCACGCGGCGGCGATGAGCGCCGATCTCATGCGCTTTTGTTGAATGTCCCCGTTGAACGCGCAGAAACGGTCGATGACGGTTTTGAGCTGTGCGGACATTCCATAGTAGTAGAGCGGCGTGACGAATACGAGCATATCCGCGCCTAAAATTTCGGCTTTGATCCCGCGCATTGCGTCTTTTTCCGACCCCATGTCGTCTTTTTGCGCACACGGACCGCCGTATCCGCAACGGATACAGCCCGTGCAGGGCTTGACGTTGCAATGCGCCGCGTCAATGACGGTAACGCTGTTTCCCGCCTCTTTAGCGCCTTTGATAAATTGCTCGGCAAGCAAATTGGACGAGCCGTGCTTTTGCGGGCTGCCCGTAAGAACCACGATCTTCATATCTTCAGGCTCTCCACCCAAGATTTAAGCGAGGCTTCACTTGCGCCGTTCAAAAGTTTTCCGCCCATCCATTCGGCGTTCGGAGCGCAGGGTTTTAAGGCGCTCTCCGTTTTGCCGAGTCCGCTGCCGCCGCTCGTCGCAAAGAGGACGATTTTCTTCCCCGCAAAGTCGTAAGCTTCGAGGAAGGTCTTGATGATGGTCGGTGCGGTGTACCACCAAACGGGAAAACCGACGAAAATCGCATCATATGTTGCAAATTTTTCGACGCGGCTTGCGATCTCGGGGCGGGAAGAAGGATCGTTCATCTCCAAAGAAGAGCGGCTGCGTTTGTTCGTCCAATCGAGGTCGGCCGCCGTGTAGGGCGTCTTGGGTTGAATTTCAAAGAGGTCGGCATTCGCCGCTTTTGCAAGCAGGCTCGCAGCCCTCTTCGTCGTTCCGCTTGCCGAAAAGTACGCTACCAAAATTTTACTCATGATTTTATTCTCCTTTTGTGGCAATTTTCTGCATTTTCGCCGCCAAATTTTGCAAAGTGTCAAGAAGATCTTCGGGGGATTCTATCTCCGCATAAATTTCCTTCTCGCGCTGATAGAGGTCGGAGAGAATTCCGTCGGCATATTCCTTGCCGCTTTGGGTCAAAGATACCAAGAGTTCCCGCCGCTCCCCTTTGATTTGAGAGAGCGTGATATAATTTTTGCTCTCCAAATCTTTGATGATGGTGTTCGCGGTGCTGCGCGGAATGTCCCAATCGGCGCAGATCTGTTTTTGGCTGTGCCTCTCTCCGTCGTTCAAGGCGTAGAGGATCCAAAGAAGGTTCGGAGCGCCGAGCTTGCAGTTCTTTCCGTACCCCTCATACACGCCGTCAATTTGATATATGAGCCTTCCGAGTCTGTAAAAAAAGATGCGTTCGTCCATA
>CANREC010000102.1 GCA_947629535.1 uncultured Clostridia bacterium
GCGGAGATCCCTCGACACGCTCGGGATGACAATGGGGAACGGCAACCCCCTCCCCTACCCCTCCCCCTTCAAAGGGGGAGGGCGGCGGACTTCGTTTGAGGGGATCTTTCGGGCCCAAAGGCCCTCGGGATGAGCGCTGTGCGCTCAATTCTTAATTTCTATCCTCTTCTTCCCGCCCATGTACGGCCAAAGGACTTCGGGGATATCGACGCTGCCGTCGGCGTTGAGATGATTCTCCACGAATGCGATGAGCATGCGGGGCGGCGCGACGACGGTGTTGTTGAGCGTGTGCGCATAGGCGGTGCCCTTGTCCGTCTTATAGCGGATATTCAGCCTGCGCGCCTGCGCGTCGGTGAGGTTGGAGCACGACCCGACTTCAAAATATTTCTGTTGGCGGGGCGACCATGCCTCGACGTCGCAGCTCCTGTATTTGAGGTCGGCAAGGTCCCCCGAGCAGCATTCGAGCTGACGGACGGGAATGCCCATGGAGACAAAGAGTTCCACCGTATACTGCCACAGTTTTTCGTACCACTCTTCGCTCTCTTCGGGCTTGCAGATGACGATCATCTCCTGCTTTTCGAACTGGTGGATGCGATAGATGCCCCGCTCCTCGATGCCGTGGGCGCCCTTCTCCTTTCTGAAACAGGGCGAATAGCTCGTCAGCGTCAAAGGGAGCTGTTTTTCGTCGACGGTCTGCCCCATGAAACGGCCGATCATGGAGTGCTCGCTCGTTCCGATGAGGTAGAGGTCCTCTCCCTCGATCTTGTACATCATGCCGTCCATTTCCTCAAAGCTCATGACGCCCGAGACAACGGACGAGCGGATCATGTAGGGCGGGATGCAGTAGGTGAATCCCTTGTCGATCATGAAGTCCCGCGCATAGGTCAAAACGGCCGAGTGAAGTCTTGCGATGTCCCCCGTCAGATAGTAGAAACCCTGCCCGCTCGTGCGCCTCGCGCTGTCGATGTCGATGCCGCCGAGCTTTTCTAAAATGTCGAGATGATAGGGCACTTCGAAGTCGGGCGTCTTGGGTTCCAAAAAACGCTTGCGCTCGACGTTCTCGCTGTCGTCTTTCCCGACGGGCGTGTCCTTGGAGATGATGTTGGGGATGCGCATCATGACGGACTTGAGCTCCTCTGCGATCGCCTCGGACTCCTTCTCGATCTCCTGAAGGCGCGCGGCGTCCGCGTTGACTTCAGCCTTGACCTTTTCGGCCTCGTCCATCTTTTTCTCGCGCATCAAAAGGCCGATCTGCTTGGAGAGGCTGTTGCGGGAGGCGCGGAGCTTGTCCCCTTCCGTCTGAAGGGCGCGGCGCCTGTCGTCGAGCTCGATCGCCTTGTCGACGAGCGGAAGTTTCTGGTCCTGAAATTTCTTTTTGATGTTCCCGCGCACGAGTTCGGGGTCGCTGCGCAGAAGGGCGATATCTATCATAAAATTACCTCTTGGCTGATTCTCTTCCACATTATACATCATTTTTCTTCCGTTGGCAACGATTTCTTGACAGAAAAAGTCCCGCGCCTCGGGACATCCCGATCTTTCACCCAAAACTGAGCAAAGCGAAAGGCCTCGAATGAAGTTCTTCGCTCATTCTGACCCTAAGCATAGCCGAAGGGGAAGGATCCCATTGAACGGACGGAGCTCCGTAGGTCTAATGGGATCCTTCGCATTCGCACAGAATGAGCGGGCGGGGAACGGGCGCCCCCTAAAAGGACGGCGAGACATTTCCATGTCCCTCGCTACAATTTTTAATTTGACATTCTTCGATCCTTGTCGTATAATAGAATATATCCGAGAATTTCAGTGAGAGGAAATTATGCGGTTGTTTCGTAAAAAATCCGAAAAGACGGAAGAAAGCGCCCCCGCAGCGTCGCCTGCGACCCCTCTCGGGCCCGTCTCTCAGGCTGACGGAGCCGAGCAGAGGAGCTTTTCCGAACGCATGCTCGATCACGGCGGCGTACAGCAGACCGAGGAAGAGCAAAAAAAGCGCAAGGCTCTGATGAAAAAGTTCCGGCGGTCCAAGTCCGTTCCGACGGACGCGCCCGAGCGTTTCACGCCCGATCTCGACAGGGGCCTCACCGCGGAACAGGTGGAACTTCGGTTCAACCAGTTCCTGTTCAACGACGTCAATAAGAAATATTCCAAGTCCTACGCGAGCATCTTCGTGGGGAACATCTTCACGTTCTTCAACCTGCTCTGCGTCATCGCCGCCGTCGCGCTCATCATCGCGAGAGCGAGCCTTTCCCAGTTCCTCTTTGCGGGCATCTTCGCCGTCAACCTTCTCATCGGCATCGTGCAGGAGATCCTCGCCAAGAAACAGATCGACAAACTCTCCGTGCTCGTCTCATCCTCGGTGAAGGCCGTCCGCGGCGGGCAGAAGATAGAAGTTCCCGTGAGCGAGATCGTCGTGGATGACGTGCTCGCGCTCGAGGCGGGCCAGCAGATCCCCGCCGACTGCGTACTTGCCGAGGGCGTTGTGGAATGCAATGAATCCCTTCTCACGGGCGAGAGCGTCCCCGTCAAGAAGGAGATCGGCGACATGATGTACGCGGGCTCCTTCGTCGCGAGCGGGGCATGCAGGGTGCGCGTCGAAAAGGTCGGGCGGGGGACTTACCTCAATTCCCTCACTTCCCGCGCCAAAAAGTATAAAAAACCGCGGTCGGAGATCATGAATTCCATTCATCTCTTCATCCGCGTCATTGCCGTGCTCATCGTCATCATCTCGGCGGTCACGGCCTTCATTGCGTGGAAACAGTTTGCCGAACTCGACATGAATACCCGTCTCTCGCGCACCATCATCGCGACGGCGGCCGTCGTCATCGGCATGATCCCCTCGGGGCTGCTGCTGCTCACTTCTATCGCCATGGCGGCGGGCGTGAGGCGGCTCGCCAAGAAGAACACCCTCGTGCAGGACCTCTATTCTCTCGAGATGCTCGCCCGCGTCGACGTTCTCTGCCTCGACAAGACGGGCACCATCACGGACGGCAGAATGACCGTCAACGACTGCATGATCCTCAACAATTTCACCGACCACTCCCTCGAGGACATCATGGGGTCCATGCTCCTCTCCCTCGAGGACAACAACCAGACGTCCATTGCGCTCGAGGCGCGGTTCGGCCACTCCACCGCCCTGCATCCGACGGCGAAGATCCCCTTCTCCTCCAAGAGAAAGCTCTCGGCCGTCAGTTTCGGGGACGTCGGCACTTTTGTCATGGGTGCGCCCGAATTTGTGCTCCGCCCCATGCCGCCCAAGATCGAGAAGATCGTCAAGCAATACGCCCAGTCGGGGCTGAGGGTGCTCGTGCTCGCCTACTCCCCCGCACAGATCTCGGGCGACAAGATCCCCTCGCTCCTTCGCCCCATGGCCATCATCACGCTCGCCGACAACGTCCGTCCCGACGCCGTCGATACCATCAAGTGGTTCCGCGACAACGACGTCGAGATCAAGATCATCTCGGGCGACAACCCCGTGACCGTCTCCGAAGTCGCAAGGCGCGTGGGCGTCAAGAATGCGAACAAGTACATCTCCCTCGACGGGCTCACCGAGGTCGAAGTGCAGAACGTGGCGACGCAGTACACCGTATTCGGCCGCGTCACCCCCGAACAGAAGGCCATTCTGGTGCAGGCGCTCAAGAAACAGGGCTCGACCGTCGCCATGACGGGAGACGGCGTCAACGACATCCTCGCCCTCAAAGAGGCCGATTGCGCGATCTCCGTCGCCTCGGGCAGCGAGGCCGCGAGAAATGTCTCCCACCTCGTTCTGACCGACAACAACTTCCTCAATCTCCCCTCTGTCGTCTATGAGGGGCGGCGGGTCATCAACAACATCAAGGCGTCCGCCTCGCTCTACATCACAAAGACGCTCTTCATCACCATCCTCGCCGTCATCTGCGCCTGCATACAGCAGCCCTACTTCTTCCAGCCGAGCAACATGCTGCTGTTTGAAGTCCTCGTCGCGGCCTTCCCCTCGGCGATCGTCACCATCTTCCAGCCGAACGCCGCCAAGGTCAAGGGGAAATTTATTCCGTTCGTCATGTCGCGAAGTGTCCCCGGGGCGCTCACGCTCATCCTGTGCGTCATGACGGTCTATCTCGGGAATGTGTTCTGGCCCGACCAGTTCATGGGCACGATCGCGGGAGAGACGGCCTCTCTCATGGATCCCATGATGACGCTTGCGATCTCCTTCGGCGGGCTCGTCATTCTCTATCGCATTTTACAGCCCTTCAATCCCCTTCGGGCGATCGTCTATGCGATCTCGCTCGGCGTGACCATTCTCGTGTTCTCCGTGCCCGTGCTCGGCAACATCGTCTATACCGATTGGGGAACGGTGGAGCTCGGCTTTACGCAGGTGCTGTACATCGTCACGATCATCTTGGCCGCCTTCCCCGTCTCGGGCGCCCTCGTCAAGCTCTGCGATATGATGAATCCATCGGAGTAAAGTATTTCGAACATTTCTTTGCTCGGCCCGCGGACGCGCGAGGGCCCACCCGCGCGTCATCCTGAGCGTAGTCGAAGGATCTCGCGGGCGCTACGAAAAGAAAGTGTTCGAGGGGTCAACTGTGTGCATTTCATAGTCTTATCGCCCCTTGTGTCGCCCACGGAGGAAGTGAATTCCGCCTATGACAAATGATTTGGAATGACACCCCTTCCGTCACGGCTACGCCGTGCCATCCACCCCTCAAGGGGTGGGCAAGGGAAAGGCGGGCCCCTGCCCCGCGCTCATCCTGAGCCCTTATCTCGCCCTCCCCCGTTGAAGGGGGAGTGATCGAGCCGCCAAATCGCCCTCCCCCGTTGAAGGGGGAGGGGTAGGGGAGGGGGTTGC
>CANREC010000103.1 GCA_947629535.1 uncultured Clostridia bacterium
GTAGGGGGGTGGGCAACGTATCCGAACATGCCCACCTCAGTCACCTACGGTGACAGCTCCTCCTCGGGAGGAGCCTTAATGCTCCGCCCGTTTGCCGGGATCCTTCGAGCACATTGCCCCCTCCCGAGGAGGGGGTAGGGGGGTGGGCAACGGATCCGAACATGCCCACCTTATTCTTCAGGCAAATGTGCCGCGATATCTTCGCACACGCCCCTAAAGTTTTGGTGCAATTCCAGATTGCTATACCGTAGCACGGTCAAGCCCTGTGCGCGAAGAAAGGCGTCCCGTTCGGCGTCATGCTTTACGCCTTCATCCTCATAGTGCTGAGCTCCGTCGAGCTCAATGACGAGCTTTGCGGCATCACAATAAAAGTCCACAATGTAAGTGCCGATGACATACTGTCGATGCACCGCGCACGGTAATAGGCGAAGACATTCGTACCAAAGTTTCTTTTCCTCTTTCGTCATATTTTTGCGAAGAGACCGTGCGTTCGGCGTTAAGTTTGCATTGCTTTGATATTTTTTCATGGGAATAATGTTGATATAATTGGGGTCGTTGCCCACCCCCTGTCGCGAGAGCGACATCCCCCTCCTCGGGAGGGGGCGGTAGAGGCATAATTGGGATCGTTGCCCCCCCTGTCGCTCAATAAATCGTGTTGCCGTGCGCGTCGTGGGCGACGACGAGGGGAAAACCGTCCGCCTCGAGCCGATATACGGCCTCGCTCATGAGGTCGGGATAGGCGACGAGCTCCATTTTCCGCACGGCGTTTCCGTAGAACGCGCCCGCGCCGCCGATGGCCGCAAAGTAGACGGCGCCGCATTCCTCAAGCGCCTTTCTCGTCGCCGCGTCCATTTCTCCCTTGCCGATGAGCCCCTTGACGCCCGCGCGGAGCATCGTCGGGGCGAAGGTGTTCATGCGGGCGGACGTGGTCGGTCCGCAGCTGCCGCAGGCCTTTCCCGCAGGCGCGGGGCAGGGTCCCGCAAAGTAAATAAAGGCGCCTTTGGGATCGAAGGGGAGTTTCTCTCCGCGCTCCAGAAGTTCCATAAACCGCCTGTGGGCGCAGTCCCGCGCCGTGTAGACGGTCCCCGAGAGCTCGACGCAGTCGCCCGCCTTGAGGGAGAGAAGGACTTCGTCCGAAAGGGGAAGGGTGAGTTTCATAGCGTCTCCTTTTCACAGCGGATGCAGTGACATTGGATATTGACTGCGACGGGGAGCCCCGCAATGTGGGTGGGAGCGACTTCACAGCTCACGCCGAGCGCGGTGACCTTTCCGTGGAACCCTTGCGGGCCGATGTTCAGGGCATTGATCCTGTCGAGGGCCTCTCTTTCGAGCTCTGCGACGTCCTCGCGCGGGTGATGCGTTCCGACGTCCCGCGTCAGGGCCTTTTTGGCGAGCAGGGCGCAGCTGTCGAAACATCCGCCGACGCCGACGCCGACATAGACGGGCGGGCAGGGGCGGGAGCCCGCGTCTCGGACCGTTCCGACGATCGCGTCGAGAATGCCTTCCCTTCCCGCGGCGGGGGTGAGCATGTAGAGCTTGCTCATGTTCTCGCTGCCGAATCCCTTGGGGAGAAAGACGAGCCTGACCTTGTCCCCCCCGACGATCTCGACATGGAGATGCGCGGGCGTGTTGTCGCCCGTGTTTTTGCGGGTGAGCGGGTCGCAGACGCTCTTGCGGAAATTTCCGTCGCGGTAGGCCCTTCTCACGCCGTCGTCCACGGCCTCGGAGAGCCCCGCGCCGACGAGGTGCACGTTTTGCCCGAGGGTGAGGAGCACGACCGCCATGCCCGTGTCCTGGCAGACGGGCATCTGTTCTTCCCGTGCGATCCTTTCGTTTTCGAGAATGGTGCCGAGGGCGAATTTGGCGGCGCCCGTCTCAAGCGCCTCGGCACACTTGAGGGCGTCATGACAGCCCTCGGTGAGGCGGAGCCCCGCCCTGAGCGCCATGCGGTAGACGGCGTTTGAGATTTCCTTGGTGTCGATCGTTCTCATACCCCTATTATAAAAAGAATTTTGCGAAATTGCAAGGGATTCCTTGGACATTTCGGCGATTTCCTGCTATAATGGCGGCATGGAGACAAAGGAACAGACCATGCAGAGACCGCCCGTCTGGGAAGGGGGGATCGCCTTTTCCTTCGCGGCCTTAGTCTCGCTCGTCCTCGCGTTCATCTTTTCCGCAGCCGCGGCGTTCGCGGGCGCAGACGTGGCGACGACGGGCGAGGACTGGTATAAATACGTCGGGTATCTGCTGCCGCAGATCGCGTTTGCGGCGGCCTGTATTTTCTTTTTCCGAAGGACGAAAGCGCCCGTGCGCCGCACTTACCGTCCCGCAAAGTGGCAGTATTTCCTGCTCGCCGTGCTGTTGCAGTTCGGCCTGCTCTTCTCGCTGAACTTCCTCAACGACTATTTTGTGAAGTTTTTAGAGCATTTCGGCTATACTTCTTCCATGGAGAGCAGCGTTCCGACGCTCACGGGCTGGAACTTGCTCCCCGCCATTCTCGTCATCGCCCTTCTCCCCGCCCTTTTTGAGGAAACGCTCTTCCGCGGCGTCGTCTTTGGCAGCATGGAAGAGAGCGGGTGGGGAACGCTGTCCGCCGTGCTCGTCTCGGGGGCGCTGTTTTCGCTCTATCACGGCAATCCCGAACAGACCGTCTATCAGTTTGTCTGCGGCGCGGCCTTTGCATTGCTTGCACAGCGCGCGGAGAGCATTCTCCCCGGCATGCTCGCCCATTTTCTGAATAACGCCGTCATCTTGACCATGGGGGCATGCGATGCGGATCTTGCGGCGCTGCCTCTTTGGGGGACGGCCGTGCTCTACACGCTCTCGGGCGTCTGCCTCGTCGGGAGCCTCGCCGTGCTCTTCATCCAAAAGAAGAACGTCCGCGGCGGCATGCGGGAGGGGAAACAGTTCTTCCTCGCGGCCTCGGTCGGGATCGGTATCTGCGCGATCGAGTGGGCGGCCGCGCTC
The DNA here is from genome assembly GCA_947629535.1 of uncultured Clostridia bacterium. Lineage (GTDB taxonomy): Bacteria > Bacillota > Clostridia > Christensenellales > Borkfalkiaceae > Gallimonas. The sequence continues at coordinate 2,968 of CANREC010000103.1, forward strand.
ATCGGAGGGTTCGCAAAATGATGAAGGTCAATGTCGTCTGCGTCGGAAAACTCAAGGAATCCTATTGGCGGGAGGCCTGCGCCGAGTACGAAAAGCGGCTTTCCCGTTTTTGCAAATTGGAGATAAGGGAGCTTGCGGAGCGGGCCTCGCTTAAGGAAGAGGCGGCCGACATTCTGAAAAATTTGCGCGGTCATGTGCTCGTTTTGGCCGTCGAGGGGAGAGAGATGAGCTCGGAGGAGTTCGCCGCTTCCATCAAAAAATTGCAGGATGAAGGGCGGGAGACGACCTTCGTCATCGGCTCCTCGTGCGGGCTCGGCGGCGAGGTGAAGAGGGCGGCGGACGAAAAGATCTCCTTCTCCAAACTGACCTTTCCCCATCAGATGTTCCGCGTCGTCCTGCTCGAACAGCTCTATCGGGCCTTCATGATCAACGCTGGCGCGGAATATCACAAGTAGCATACAATGCCGTGTGGGAGTTTTTGAAGAAGTTTCGGCTTTTTTTGAGAGTTATCGCGGCGACAAGCTTGTCTATGGCCGCAGTGAGCTCGGCCGCCCGCTCTACGCCATCCGCGTGGGCAAGGGGGACGCGGTCGGCATCTCGCAGTACAGCATCCATGCGCGGGAGTGGGTGACTTCCCTTTTGGGGCTCGAACACATCCGCCGCGGCGTGACGAAGGGGAGCGTCTGGTTTCTGCCCTGCACGGATCCCGACGGCGTCCTGCTCGCGACCGAGGGGCTGAGCTCCGTGCCCGAAGAGGACCGCGCCTTTCTCAAAAAAATCAACATATATGACGGTTTTTCGCTCTGGAAGGCCAATGCGAAGGGGGTCGACCTCAACGTCAATTTCCCCGCAAGGTGGGGGAAGGGGGCGCAAAATCGCTTTGCCGCGGGGCCCGAGAGCTATGTGGGGGAATTCCCCCTCTGCGCGAAGGAGAGCAGGGCGCTTTATGACTTCACTTTGCGTGTGCAGCCGCGGTTCACCGTGAGCTGGCACACCAAGGGCGAGGAGATCTATTGGAGCTTTCATCAGCCCCCGCTCCGCCGCATGCGAGACAAAAAAATCGCACATATGTTGCAAAAAACGACGGGTTATCCTCTGAAAGAGGCGCCGAATTCTGTGGGCGGCTACAAGGATTGGTGCATCGAGACGCTCAAGATCCCCGCGTTCACCGTCGAGGTCGGGCGGGGGGAGCTGACGCATCCGCTCGGCAGAGAGGCGCTCGCGGATATCCTACAAAAAAATATCGACGCGGTGGCGCGTCTTACGGAAGTGTTTTAGGTGGAAGAGAAATTCATGCGCGAGGCCTTGCGCCTTGCCAAAAAAGCGGACAAGCTCGGGGAAGTCCCCATCGGCGCGGTCGTCGTCCTCGACGGGAAGATCGTCGGGCGGGGGTACAACCTTCGCACCAAACTTCAGATGGCGACGGCGCATGCCGAGATGCGGGCCATCGACAGGGCATGCAAAAAGCTCGGCTCGTGGAGATTGGAAGGGGCGGAGATCTACATCACGCTCGAGCCCTGCCCCATGTGCATGGGCGCCATTCTGAACAGCCGCATCGAGCGGGTGTATTTCGGCGCCTACGAGCAGAAGGGCAGGAGCTTGACGCGCGAGCTTGCGGCGGCGAATCTTCTCAACCATACCGTCGAGGTGACGGGCGGCATTTTGGAAGAGGAGTGCTCGGCCGTCCTGACCGACTTTTTCACCCAAATGCGCCTCAGAGAGAAACAAAAAAAAGACAGCTCATCCTGAGCCCCCAAATCGCTCTCCCCCGTTGAAAGGGGATGGGTAGGGGTAGGGATCGCCCTCCCCCGTTGAAGGGGGAGGGGTAGGGGAGGGGGTTGGGTTTC
>CANREC010000104.1 GCA_947629535.1 uncultured Clostridia bacterium
AAGAAATGTTCGGATCTATCCCTGATCGTCTCTTATATTCGTCGCCTTGTCGGTATAGAGGACGCCGTCGAGGTGGTCATATTCGTGGCAGATGGCGCGGGCGAAAAATCCCGTCGCGACGAGGGAATAGCGGTCCCCGTTGCGGTCGTAAAAGACGATCTTCACCTTGTTCGGCCGCGTGACGGTGCCCGCCTTGCCGCGCACGGAGAGGCACCCTTCCGCCCCCGTCTGCTCCCCCTTCTGCCAGACAAACACAGGGTTGACAAATTCAAAATACCCCTCGTCCACATTGACGACAAAGACGCGCAGGGAGACGCCGATCTGCGGCGCCGCGAGCCCCGCGCCCTCTTCGGCGAGCACGGTGTCCCGAAGGTCGTCAAGAAGAGCTTTCAGCGCGTCGTCGAACCGTGTCACCTTTTCGCATTTTTTGCGGAGAACGGGATCCCCGACCTGTAAAACTTCACGAACCATTTTTTACCTCAACTCAGATTGCTCGGATTTTCTTCGACATAGACGAGCACATTCTTAAATTTCTCCTCGGCGGCGGCGTACACTTCCCTGAGGGGAGCGTTCTCCGTCATGCGCATGAGGACCTGATAGCGGAACTTGTCGCGGATGCGCTTGATGGGCGAGTGCATGCGGTTGAAGAAGAGGAAATCCTCCTCGTGCGCCGCATAGATCTTCTGCAATTTTTCATAGACGGTGCGGAGCGCGGCAAGCGTCTCCTTGTCGTCCTCTCCCGTCACCATGACGCGGACGACCTTGACAAAGGGCGGGTACATCATGGCCTCGCGCATGCCGATCTCATGGCGGTAGAATCCGCGATAGTCATAGTCGGCGGCAAAGCGGAGGATATAATTTTCGGGGTCGTACGTCTGAAGGACGACTTCCCCCTCGGCGCCCGCGCGGCCGCTCCTGCCCGCGACCTGCGTGATGAGCTGAAAGGTCCTCTCCCCGCTGCGGTAGTCGGGGAAATGCAGGCTCATGTCGGCGTCGAGGATGCCGACGAGGGTGACAAAGGGGAAATCGTGCCCCTTTGCGACCATCTGCGTGCCGACGAGGATATCCGCCTTGCGGTCGGCAAACTGTTTCAGGATCTTATAGTGTCCCTCTTTGCCGCTCGTCGTGTCGACGTCCATGCGCAGGATCCGTGCCGCGGGAAAGAGTTTTTTGAGCTCCCCGACGACCCTCTGCGTCCCCGTTCCCATGTAGTGGATGTGCGTTCCCCCGCAGACGGGGCAGGCGGGAAGGGGCTTATATTTCGCCCCGCAGTAGTGGCATTTCAGACAGTCCTCGTCGCTGTGATAGGTGAGGGCGACGTCACAGCTCTTGCACTTGACGACGTTGCCGCAGTCACGGCACATGACCGTCTGCGCATAGCCGCGGCGGTTGAGGAACAGGATGGTCTGATTCCCGCCGTCGAGGCAGGCCTTCAGTTTCTCGCGGAGGGCGCTCGAGAAGGGCGTCGCGTTCCCCCGTCGGACTTCCCGCCGCATGTCGACGATGTTGACCTTGGGCATGGGGCGGGCATTGATGCGGTCGGGCAGCGTGATGAGCGCAAATTCGCCCCGCTCGGCCCGTCGGTAGGTCTCGACGGCGGGCGTCGCGCTCCCCAAAACCAGCTTACATCTGTTGTATTTTGCCCGAAGATAGGCGATGTCAAACGTGTTGTAGCGGGGCGCCGATTCGGAGCTGTAACTGCCGTCGTGCTCCTCGTCGATGACGATACAGCCGATATTTTCGATGGGAGCGAACACGGCCGACCGCGCTCCGACGGCGATCTTTGCCTCGCCAAGACGCAGGCGTTCCCACTCGTCGAACTTCTCCCCCGCCGAGAGGCCGCTGTGGAGAATGGCTACTTCGGCACCGAACCGCGCGCGCAGCTTGGAGAACATCTGCGGCGTGAGCGAGATCTCGGGGACGAGAAAGATGGCCGTTTTTCCCTCTTTCAGGGCGGCGGCGATGAGCGTGAGATAGATCTCCGTCTTTCCGCTCCCCGTCACGCCGTGGATGAGAGAGACGACCCTGTCCGTCGTGCGGACGGTATCGACGGCGGCCTGCTGTGCGGGGGTCAGAACATGGTGTTCCTCTTCCCCTTCCATGCTCTTGTAGGGAACGCGCATCATGCGGCGCTTTTCGACGGTCAGAGCCCCCTTTTTGATGAGCGCATTGACCGCAGAGGAGAACTTCTCCCTCAGTTCGCTCAGGGCGGTCTCGCCGTGCTCCTCAAGATAGGCGATGCAGGAGAGCTGTGCCCTCGCACGCGGATCGATCGCGGGGAGCTCGCCGCTCAGCCGCGCAAATTCTCTGAAGTTCTTGCTCACCTGCCCTTTCCGCATCTCGGCGGGAAGGAAGAGGCGGAGCGAGAGCGCCATCGGGCAGCGGTAGCGGGCGGAGATCTTTTCGGCAAGGGAGAGACACTCCGCATTGATGGCGGGAACGTCGTCCTCGGCGCGGTAAATTTTCCTGAGTTTTTCGGCGGGATAGGCGGAAGTTTCCTTGACGCGTATGACAAAGCCCGTCGCCGTGCTCCTTCCGAAGGGAACGGCAACGCGCATGCCTGCTTTGACGTTTTCGCCGCAGACGTAATCGAAAATTTTATCGACGTCGCTGTGCGCGATATCCACTATGACTTCCGCGATCATGATGTCTTTGTTGTTTTGCCCGCCGCTATGGGGATGGCCGTCCCCCGCTCATCCTGAGCCCTCCCCATTGTCATCCCGAGCCGCGCGTAAGCGTTTGTGCTCATCCTGAGGGCGTAGCCCGAAGGATCCCATTAGACCTACGGAGCAGTAAAGCTCCTCCCGAGGAGGAGCTGTCACCGAAGGTGACTGAGGTGGGCATGCTCGCCGTTGCCCACCCCCCTACCCCCCTCCTCGGGAGGGGGCAAGTAGCGCTCGTTCTGCCCCGCGCGTCATTCAGAGGGAGCGTAGCGACCGAAGGGATCCCGACGGTCAAATGTCCGACTTCGCCCCTCGGGGTCCTTCCAATCAAAAAATTGCCCCGTATGGACGGGGCGAGTTGTTAGTCTCTTGCGATCTTGATCTTGCCGTTCATGACTTCCTGACAGGCGAGAAGGATCTCCTTCTGCTTGCCGGGGAGCTCCGTCGCGCCCGTGGATTGCATCTGTTCGATGATCTGGCGGGTGCGCTTGGCGATGAAGATGCAAAGCTCATACCTGCTCACGGGCTCCTCTTCCGAGCCGAGTTTGCGCACGAGCGCGTCGACCGAGGGTTCGTTGATCATATTCAGTCACCTTCCTTGTTTCTTTCTTTATCGAGAATGGCGAGGACTTCTTCCACCGCCCTGTCGAGATCGTCGTTCAAGACCTTGTAATCGTACTGTTCGCGCATGTGCATCTCGTACTTCACGCGCTGCAGCCGCTCCCGCAAGGCCTGTTCGGACTCCGTTCCGCGCTTTTTGAGCCGTTCGACGAGCTCTTCGGTGGACGGAGGGTCGATGAAGATGAGGAGCGTGTCCTTGAGAAGTTTCCTCGCATTGAGCCCGCCGACGACGTCGATCTCGAGAATGACGGACGTCTTTTGCAGCTGTTCGGTCACAAAGGAGCGCGGCGTTCCGTAGAGGCCCGAGAAATGCTCGTCGTATTCGAGGAGATCCCCTTCGGCGATGCGCCGTTCGAACTCCTCGCGGGTGACGTAGATGTACGTCTTGCCCGAGATCTCCCCGGGACGGGGTTCCCGCGTCGTCATCGAGACAGATTCGACGAGCGTGGGGTCCTTCTTCAAAAGCTCTTTTACGATCGTGCCCTTCCCGACGCCGGAGGGGCCCGAAATGACGATAGGGATATTTCTCATTCGTTACTCCAGATTCTGTATCTGCTCGCGTATTTTTTCGATCTCGTTCTTCATCTCGAGCGCGTAGGACGTCAGCTCGGCGTCGCACGATTTGCTGCATATGGTGTTGCATTCACGGTTGAATTCCTGAATGAGGAAATCAAGCTTTCTGCCCACCGTATCGCTCCCGCATATCTCATAGAAGGCGTCGATGTGGGACTTGAGGCGGGTGAGTTCCTCGTCGATGTTGCACTTGTCGGCAAACACGGCGGCCTCTGTCAGGATCCTCGTCTCATCGACCTTCCCGTCGAGGAACTCCTCGATGCGGGCTGTCAGTTTTTCGCGGTATTCCTCGGAGACGGAAGGCGCACGCTCTGCGATCTTTTCGCGCAGTTCCTTGATCGTCGCCATGCGGGAGAGAAGGTCCTCTCTCAGCCGTTCGCCCTCGCCTCTTCGCATCTCGGTGAGATGTTCAAGCGCAAGGCGGAGCGCATTGTCGAGACAGGAGAGGAGCGTTTGGTCGGCGGCGGCCGTCTCATCGGGACGGATGGCGTCGGGCAAGCGCAGAAAGAAGGAGAGCGCCCCGTCGTCCTCGAGGAGAGGATAGGCCGCTTTGATCTCCGCGGCCGCCTTCATATAGGCATTGACGACGCCCCAGTCCACATAGAGGGAGCGGGAAGTTTCCCGCTTGTCGGTATAGCTCACAAAGACGTCGAGATGCCCGCGGGAGAGATACTCTCTGACCGTGGTGCGGATGGCGTCCTCCGCGCAGAGCAAGATGCGGGGGCTCTTGACGGCGATGTCGAGATAGCGATTGTTCACCGACTTGACTTCGACCGAGACGGTGAGCCCTTCCTCGCCGTATTCTCCTTTTCCGTAACCCGTCATGCTGTACATAGGCTTTTCTCCGATTTGGAATATTATATCACACGCGCGTGCGACGGTCAAGTAAATAAAATTATAAATTAAAAATTAAAAA
>CANREC010000105.1 GCA_947629535.1 uncultured Clostridia bacterium
CATAGAGGGAGCGGTTCAAAAAGAGACCGAATTCGAAGGGGGACTGCCCTTCCTCGGTAAATTTCACGACGGCGATACGGCCTTCGCCCACAAAGAGGACGCCGTCGTTCTGCTCGAGACAGCGCTCGATGTGCTCGAATGCGTCCTTTTCCCGCCGATCGGGCAGGATCTCTATCGCAAAACAGGGGCCGTCGGGAATGTTCCGCTTTGAGAGGTAGCGGAAGGCCTGCATCTTGCCGCCCTCGCCGCAGAGAACGGACCTGAGCCCATCCTTTCCGCCGTCCGAGGCCGCGCCCGAGAGAAGATAGGCGACGAGTTTTGCCTCCCGCTCGGCGCTCTCCCCCTTGCCCGCAAGGTAGAGCATGACGCTTTCGCCGTTCCAATCCGCCGTGAAGGCGGTCTCTTCCCCGCCGCCTGACGAAAGGCGTGCGCTCACGCCCGTTTTCTCGCAGATGTCGGCAAGGATCTTTTCAAGGCCGTCGTAACTTTCCATAGTTCCCCCTTGGGGACAAGCCGTCCCCGAGACGATAGGTATTATAGCACAGCCGCATCAAAATAGCAAGTCCTTTCCCCTTCAATAAAAAGGGACAAAATACGCATTCTATTGTCGTATCGGCGATGAAAAAATGTAGATGTAGTTGACAGTCGCTTCGAACCGTGTTATAATATGGTTTGAGAGCAAGGACATAAGGAGCACATTTATGGATGATTTTATAGATACCGACCTCGGCGGCGTTGAAGAGGCCGACGACCTCCCCCAAGAGGAAAATTTTTCGGAGACCGAAGAGACTGCGTCCGAGAACGGGCCCGATAGTTTCTACGAAGAGCCCCCCGTCAAGGCGGGCAAATATCGCTTTTTCTCCGTTCTGCTCTTCATACTGACGGCGGGCGGACTGTTTTTGGGCCTTGTCGGGAATGTTGCGGCTTGGCTCAAGCCCTCCTACTATTTCGGGAACTCGGGGCTCAACAATTCGCTCCTCGGGTTTTTCTTCACGCGCATCAAAGAGCTCTTCACGAACATCTCCGCCATCTTCACGGGGCCCGCGAACATCGTATTCAGGAACGTCTTTTCCCTCCTTGCGGCATTCTTGCTCCTCTGTACCGTCCTGACCTCTCTCATCTGCATGATCGTCTCCTTCGTCTCCGCGGAGAAGGCCAAACGAGCGTCCGTCATCGGCGGAACGGTGTCCCTGCTCGCGTACACCCTGCTCTTTGTCTGGGCGTACTGTGTGAACAGCCTTGCCATGGAGGCCTTCGGCGCGGCCGCCATCGATGTGCCCGTCGCCCTCATCACTCTGTGTCTATTCATTGCAATGGCGGTGTATTCCGTCATGGAGAACGGCCTTAAGGGCCTCTTCGGCGCGGGGATCTACCTCTTCACGATCGCGACGGCGTTCGCATTCTTCTTCCCCGCCTCCTTCACCGAGGCGCACCTTGCGCTCCTCTTCACGTTTAAGTCCGATCCCATCTATAACACGCTTTCCCTGCTCACGGGCTGCGCCCTCGTCCTCAATTTGGCCGTATCCGTCCTCGCCCTTCCGCGGAACTGCAAAGGCGTGGTCCGCACGATCCTGTACAGCGCGGAATTCGTCCTCATCCTTGCGCTCGCGGTCACGGGCTGCGGGCTCGGCGGAACTTGGGGGGCAGCGTTCTTCCAAAACGGCTCTCTGTTGCCTTCCCTCGTCCTGCTCTTTGCGAGCCTCGGCGCACTGCTCCTGTCCCTGCTCGTCATCGTGGCCGAACGCAGGGCCCGCAGCAAGGCGTCCGCGTATGACGGTCCCTACGATCAATATACAGAACAGGACAGCTACGACGCCGAAAAGCCCGACACATATCAAGCGGATCACACTACCGATGATGCGGACTACGCATCCGATGATGCGGACTACACGTCCAGCGAGACGTCGGACTACACGGCCTATGAGGGTGACGAACTGTACACGTCTCCCGACGAGGAGGATGAGGAAGAGAGCGCCTTTGAGGAGCTCATGGCGTCCTATATCCGCAAGCCCTCCGATATGCCCGCTCCCGAGGAGAGGGAAGAGCCCCCCGTCTCCCCCTACGCAAAGCCGACGGCCGCGCCGCAGCCCGTCATCCGCCCCGTCAACGTCTATACCGACCCGTCCACGCAATATACCTACGACCCGTTCATCAACGAGCTCACGCCCGAAGAGAAGGACGAGTTCGGCGACCTGTTCATCGCGTGCAAGTCGGGGAGATTCGGGGATCTGCCCACCTATAAGATCGGCGGCGACAATGCGGAATTCTTTGACAAGGTCTGGATCCGCTACGGCATGTATGACATGTCGCAGTCGCTCAGAGATAAGCTCTTCAGCTACCTCAGAAGATACAGAAACAAGCAATAAGGTGACAAAAAAACCGCCCCGCGGAGGATCCGCGGGGCGGTTTTTACGCTATAAGTGTTATTTTTTTGCCTTGACGGCGATGTTGGCCTCGTCGAGCTGGAGCTGTTCGACGGGGGAAGGCGCGTTCATCAGAAGATCGCGGGCCTTGGCGTTCATCGGGAAGGCGATGACCTCGCGGATGTTCGTCGTATCGGCGATGAGCATGACCATTCTGTCCACCCCCGGGGCGACGCCTGCGTGCGGCGGGGCGCCGTATTCAAAGGCGTGATAGAGCGCGGGAAACTTCTTGACCACCTCTTCCTTGCCGAGCCCGACGAGGGAGAAGGCCTTGAGCATGATCTCGGGGTCGTGATTTCTAACTGCGCCCGAGCTCAGCTCCACGCCGTTGCAGACGATGTCGTACTGGTAGGCCAAAATTTTTAAGGGGTCCTGTTCAAACGCCTTCATCCCGCCCTGCGGCATGGAGAAAGGATTGTGGCAGAACTCGAGCTGCCCGCTCTCCTCGCCGATCTCGTACATCGGGAAGTCGACGATCCAGCAGAATCTGTAGACGTTCTTTTCGAGGAGATCGAGCCCCGTGCCGAGCATGGTGCGGAGGATCCCCGCGCGTTTCTGCACGTCCTGCAGCTTGTCCTCGGCGGTGAGGGCGATGAAACAGTCCTTTTGGACGCCGAGAAGATCCTTCCACGCCTCGACGTTTTCGGCAACGAACTTTGCGATGCCGCCCGCGGGGGCGCCGTTCTCATCCAGTTTGAACCAGAACATCTTCCCGCCCTCTGTCTTGACGGTGAAGTCCTCGGCCGTCTTGTCGATCCACTTCCTCGGCACATTCACGCCCGAGACAGCGATCGCCTTGACATGCTTGAGCATGAGCGGGTCGAATCCGCAGTTCACCGTGAGCTCCGTCACGTCCTTGATGAGGAGCGGGTTGCGAAGGTCGGGCTTGTCCGTGCCGTAATCTTCGAGCGCGGTAAGGTAAGGAATGCGGCGGAACGGGGGCTTGTCGGCCTCCCAGCCGCTGTACTTCGCAAAGACGGGCGGGAGAACCTTCTCGAGCACGGCAAAGACGTCCTCCTGCTCGGCGAAGGCCATCTCGATGTCGAGCTGGTAGAATTCCCCGGGGGAGCGGTCGGCCCTTGCGTCCTCGTCGCGGAAACAGGGTGCAATCTGGAAGTATTTATCAAATCCCGAGCACATCAAAAGCTGTTTATACTGCTGCGGCGCCTGCGGGAGCGCGTAGAATTCCCCGGGATAGAGGCGGCTCGGCACGATGTAGTCGCGTGCGCCCTCGGGCGAGGAGCTCGTCAGAATGGGCGTCGAGATCTCCGTAAAGCCCTGTTCGGTCATGAGTTTTCTGAGGTCCTCGATGATGTGTGCGCGCAGCACGATCTTGTCCCGCACGGCGGGATTGCGAAGATCGAGGAACCGATAGCGCAACCGCGCGTCCTCCCCCGCTTCCGTCGAATGGGAGACTTCGAAGGGCAGGGCGGGCGTCAGACGCCTTCCAAGCACTTCGACTTTTTCGGGAACGATCTCGATGAGGCCCGTGGGGAGCTTTTCGTTGGGCGAAGAGCGCAGAACGACGGTGCCCTCGACAGAGACCGTGGATTCGGTGGGAATGTCACGGAGCTGGGAGAGGCAGGGCTCTTCCTCGGCGACGACCTGCGTCGTTCCGTAGAAGTCACGGATGACGGCAAAGAGCAGGCCGCCCTTATCGCGCTTGGAATCGAGCCATCCCGCGATCTTGACCTTCTTCCCCGCGTCCGACGCGCGGAGTTCGTTGCAATTGTGCGTTCTGAATGACATAGAAGTCCCCTTCAGTAAGATTTTTCTCTTATTGTATTCCGAACTTGCGGAAAAGTCAAGTTGAAGGAAATCAAAAATGAAAAATTAAGGATGAAAAAATGAACGCGCAGCGTTCATCCTGAGGGAGCGCAGCAACCGAAGGATCCCCTTGAACGAAGTCATAAGCCTTCACCCTGTGGGGGGAAGGTGGCACGGCATAGCCGTGACGGATGAGGGGCATTATTAGAACGACACCCCCTTCCGTCTCGCTACGCTCGACACCCACCCCTCGAGGGGTGGGCAAGGATCCGCCCTTATGACCTCGGGATCCTTCGCTACGCTCTGAATGACGCATTGTCGGGGTGCCTGCCCCGTGCCTCGCGTCATTCTGCCCCGCGCCCCCGTGCCCTCGCGTCATCCTGAGCCGCCGCCGAAGGCGGCGTGTCGAAGGA
>CANREC010000106.1 GCA_947629535.1 uncultured Clostridia bacterium
ATAGCTTAGGTCTTGGAACTTTGAAAAGAGTATCTTCCGATATTCTTTTCAGGTCAATTACATTGTATCAGGAGATATAAGATTATGGCACAAATCATGGCAGGCGATATCAGAAAGGGCACCACGTTCGAATATAAGAGCGGCGTGTATACGGTCGTCGAATTTCAGCATGTCAAACCCGGCAAGGGCGCGGCGTTCGTCCGCACGACCTTAAAGAACGTCGTCACGGGGCAGGTCCTCTCCGACGAGACTTTCAACCCTTCGATGAAACTCGAGACGGCACAGGTCGAGACCAAGAAGATGACCTATTCCTACAACGACGGCGAGTTCTACTACTTCATGGACGATGAGTTCAACATGACGCCTCTCAACCACGATCAGGTGGAGGACGCGCTCCGCTATATCCGCGAGAACGACACCGTCACCGTGCGTTTCCTCTACGACAAGGCCTTCTCCGTCGAGCCCGAGAACTTTGTGGAACTCAAGGTCATCGAGGCAGAACCCGGCGTCAAGGGCAACACGGCGACAAACGTCACCAAGGCCGCCAAGGTCGAAACGGGCGCTGTGTTTCAGGTCCCCATGTTCGTCAACGAGGGCGACACCATCCGTATCGACACCCGCACAGGGGAATACATGTCGAGAGTGTAATGATTTCGACGGGTGCGCTTAAGAGGGGGAACCCCGCCACGCGCCGTAATTTAGAATGGCTCTGCCCCTTGTTATGCCTTCTTCTGAGGAAGGAATAGGGGGTGGGCAACTTCTCAAACGGAGATTTTATGAAATTTGTCGCGCAGCGGGTATTGTGCGCGAAACTTACCGTAAACGGTCAGCCCGTTTCCGAGATCGGACGCGGGCTTGTTGTTTATTTCGGAGTTCGCGTCGGCGATACGATGCAACAGGCGAAAAAATGCGCCGAAAAGATCGCACATCTCCGCATTTTCGAGGATGAAAACGGAAAGATGAACCGTTCCGTGCTCGACACCAACGGAGAAGTGCTCTTCGTCTCCCAGTTCACCCTGTACGGAGACGCGGCGAAGGGCAACCGTCCGTCCTTTACTGAGGCCGAACATCCCGAAAGGGCGGAGCCTCTCTATCGGGCCGCGGGCGACCTTCTCTGCTCGCACGGCGTGCCCGTGAAATACGGCGTTTTCGGCGCCGACATGAAGATCGAACAAACCAACGACGGTCCCGTGACGATCCTCTACGAGGTCTGAAAACAGGGGGCCGCGTTCGGCATTATCCATACATCTTTTCTACATATGCACATCATCTATCTCGGCACAGGCGCGGCGGAGGGGATCCCCGCACTGTTCTGCAATTGCACATTCTGCCAAGGCGTGCGGAAGAGAGGGGGAAAGGAGATCCGCTCCCGTTCACAGGTCCTCATCGACGGGGAACTCTCCATCGACTTTCCGCCCGACGCATTTATGCACACGCGGAAGTACGATCTCTCCGCGGTCAAATATCTCCTTGTGACCCATTCGCACATGGATCACTTCTACGCGCACGATTTCATCCTCCGCGGCTATAAATATGCCGAAGATCTGACGGAGCCCACGCTCACCGTTTACGGAAACGCCGAAGTCATGGACGTGTTCAGCGAATGCACCGCCCGTGAGATGAAAGCCGAGGTGAGGGAGCGTTTCGTCCTTCACACCGTCGGCGCGTTTGAGGAATTTTCTTTCGGCGATTATAAGGCCTATTCCCTTCTCGCAAAACATTCTTCCGAGGAGCCTCTCCTCTATCTCATCGAGAAAGGGGGAAAACGCATTCTCCACCTCACCGACACGGGCAGACTTCCCGACGATTCGGTGCAGTTTCTCTCGGAGATCGGCGGGAAGGCGGCCGACCTCATCACCTTTGACTGTACTTTCCTCTTTGCCGAAACGGACGCGTCCGCCCGCCACATGGGCCTCGACGAGAACATGCGGACGCTCGAACGGCTCTCCGCGATCGGCCTTGCGGACAAGCACACGAAGAAGGTCATCACGCATTTTTCGCACAACGCACATCCGTCCGCGGATGCGCTCGCCCGTGCCGAAAGGGAGTACGGCGTCATCGCCGCCTACGACGGCATGGAACTCGACATTTAGAATTTTTTGGGAAGAAAATGGGTATTCTCTCTCGCCTGAAGTCCCTCTTTGGGAGGAAACAACCGCATATCACGCTCGGCCTTGCGCTCGGAAGCGGGGGCGCGAAGGGCATGGCCCACCTCGGCGTATTGAAGGCGTTCGAGGAGGCGGGCATCTCCTTTTCCGTCGTGACGGGGGCGTCCATCGGCGGCATCGTCGGCGCCCTCTATACCAAGGGCTACTCGGCGGCCGACATGGTCGGCATCGTCGAGAATGTCAACAGCAAAGAGTTCGCCAAGGGGCTGAAACCCTTCGCGGACATGAGTTTCATCGAGACCTTTCTCGAGAACTATCTCGACGGGGATCTCTCGTCCCTGCCCATGCCCTTCGGCGTGGCCGTCACGGACGGGGAGAGCAACGCGAGCAAATTCCTGAAGGAAGGCAAGCTCGCGCGGGCGCTCACGGCCTCGGCGGCAATTCCGCCCTTCTTCAGAGGCGTGGAGATCGGCGGCAGAAAGTACTATGACGGCGCCTTCTCGGACGCCATCCCCGCAGACTACTGTAAACAGCTCGGAGCCGATTTCGTCGTCGGCGTAGACCTCTCGGCATACAACCGCTCCGAGGAAGAAAAGAGCACGCTGTCCCGCCTCGTGGGGTCGGCCATCACGGCCATGACCCCTGTCCGCTATCTCGAGAACGCGAAAACGCGCGGCTATGCGGCCTCCGACGTCATGATCCGTCCCAATCTCTCGGACTTCAAGGCGACGAGCATCGACCGCGTCTCCATGGACGAGATGTTCGAGATCGGGTATGATACCGCCAAAGCACAGATGGACGAGATACGGGCCAAGATCGACGCATGGAAGAGGGAACACAGATGATCCGTATGACAACGGCGGGAGAATCGCACGGGAAGGGCCTTTTCGCCATTCTCGAGGGCATTCCCGCGGGACTTCAACTGGATATCGGGAAGATCGACGCCCGCCTCGCGCTGCGCCAAAGCGGCTACGGCAGAGGGGGAAGGCAGAAGATCGAGACGGACAGGGTAGAGATCCTGTCGGGCGTCAGAGACCTCGTCACGCTCGGCAGTCCCATCGCGCTCGCCGTCTGGAACCGCGACTATGAGAACTGGAAGGCCGTCATGGCCCCCGAGGGCTGCGATACCTCGTCAAAGCGGCTGACGAAGGTCCGCCCGGGGCACGCAGACCTTGCGGGAATGCGCAAGTTCGGGCAGGATGATGCGCGGAACGTCTTGGAACGCGCCTCCGCACGGGAGACGGCCGTCCGCGTCGCCGCGGGGGAGATCTGCCGCCAATATCTCGCCGCGCTCGGCATGGAGATCGTCGGCTATGTGAAGAGCGTCGGCCCCGTCTGTGACTGGAAAGAATATTCCTTTGATGAAATTTCGGGCCGTTCGGCCCGTCTCGGCATGATGGACGGGACGCTCGAGGAAGAGGCCTGCCGTCTCATCGACCGATGCAAAGCGGAGGGCGATACCCTCGGCGGCGTCGTCGAACTGCGCGTGCGCGGGCTCAAATCGGGGTTCGGGAGCTGTATGACGTATGCGGAAAAGCTCGACGCGCGCCTCACTGCCGCCCTCATGAGCGTACAGGCCGTCAAGGGCGTCGAGATTGGGCTCGGCTTTGAGAGCGCCCGCCGTTTCGGCTCCGCCGTCCACGACGAGATCGACGTCGGTTTCACCCGTCCCACCAACAACGCGGGCGGGATCGAGGGCGGCATGTCGAACGGGGAAGAACTCGTTCTCCGTGCGGCCATGAAACCCATTCCGACGCTGATGAAGGGCCTTTGGACCGTCGATACGGACACCATGGAGTCCGCGACCGCGGCGGCCGAGCGCAGCGACGTCTGCGCCGTTTTGGCCTGCGAGACCGTCTGTGAGGCGGCTCTCGCCGCAGAACTTGCCAAGGCCGTCTCCGAGCGTCTCGGCGGCGATACCATCGTAGAAGCAATTCGCCGCAACGGAGAGCTCAAATGAGGACTTTCCACATCAAACTGAAGGGTACGCCGAAGAGGAGTATCATCATCTGCCGCAAAAATGTCCTCTCGAAACAGCTCAAAGAGGACCTTCCGTGGCTGAAAGCGGGCGGGGCGCTCATCTTCACCGATGCCAACGTCTTTGCCCTCTACCAGAGGCAGATCGGGGCGCTTGCGCTGCCTGTCTTTATCATGCCGTCGGGGGAGGAATTCAAGACCGAACAGACCCTCTTTTCCCTTCTCAGGGCCATGGCGGAAAACGGCCTGCGCCGCTCCTCTGTGCTCATCACCCTCGGCGGCGGCGTCGTGGGGGACATCGGCGGGCTCGCGGCCAGCCTCTACATGCGGGGGATCTCCTGCATTCAGATCCCGA
>CANREC010000107.1 GCA_947629535.1 uncultured Clostridia bacterium
GCGACAGCTCCCCCCCTGAGGGGTGAAACCTTCAAATTATGCGTCTCCGTAGGTTCAATGGGATCCTTCGGCTACGCCTCAGGATGAGCGGGGGGACTACGTTCAATGGGATCCTTCGCTCCGCTACTTCATCGCTGCGCTCCTCGTGCCGCGCTTGGTGCAATAAGAATGCGCGCGGGGCAGAATGAACGGGGGGACTACGTCAGACGATGTACTTTTCGTCGGGAGCGGCGCCGTCGAGCTCGGCCTTCTGTCCCTCGTACCCGGGTTTGCCGAGCAGGGCGAACGTGGCCTTCTTGCCTGCCTCGACGCCGGGCTGGTTGAAGGTGTTGATGTTGAGCATCGCGCCCGCGTAGGCCGTCTGGAGCTCGAAGAAGTAGAGGAGCTGTCCGAGCGTGAACTCATTGACGACGGGCAGCGTGATCGTATAATTCAGCCGTCCCGCCTTGGTGAGGGCGAACGCCGTGGCCTTATTCTCGGCCTTGATGAGCTCTTCCATCGTGTGGCCGCCGAGGAACCCGACGTCGGGAATGTTCTCACAGCCGTGCGGGATGGGGTACTTTTCCTTATACGAACCGACGGAGAGGAAGGTGACGACCTTGTCGTACGGGCCCTCGGTGTAGAGCTGGACCTGCGAGTGCTGGTCGGTGACGCCGAGCGCCTTGACGGGGGTCTGGCCGACGTTGCACTTCTCGCCCGACAGCGTCTCGTTCTTACCGAGGCTCTCCGCCCAGAGCTGTGCGTACCAGTCGGAGACGTATTTGAGATTGTCCGAATAGGGCATGAGCACGCCGATGTTCTTGCCGTTCTGCATGGAGATATATTGCAGTAACGACGACATAAGTGCGGGATTTTTCTTCAGATCGGGAGAAGAGCAGACCTTATCCATGTAGGCCGCGCCCTTCAGAAGCAGTTTGATGTCGATGCCGAGCACGGCCGCGGGAAGAAGCCCCACGGGGGAGAGTTCGGAGAATCTTCCGCCCACGCCGTCGCCGAGCACAAAGCTCTTCACGCCGCCGAGTTCCTTGGAGATCTTGACGAGATTTCCCCTTGCCGCATCCGTCGTAAAGACGACGTGGTCCTTGACGTTTTCACCCGCCTTTTTGAGAAGGTCGGCGACGATGAGGTACTGCGTCATCGTCTCGCTCGTCGCGCCCGACTTCGAGATGACGTTGAAACACGTCTTTTTGACGTCGATGACGTCTAAAAGTTCCTTCATGCGGACGGGGTCGACGTTGTCCTCAACGTAGAACTTGGGCCCGCGGCGCTTGGACTTGGGAAGGTCGTTATAGTGCAGATGGCAGAGGGCGTTGAAGGCCATGATGGGGCCGAGCGCCGAGCCGCCGATGCCGAGAACGACGAAATAATCGAACTTTTTGCGGATATCCTTTGCGGTCGCAAGGATGTCCTCGACGATCTCCGTCTGGTTGTAGGGCAGTTCCGTCCAGCCCATGAAGAGCTCGTCCTTGCCCCTGTTCCCGCTCACATAGGCATGCGCCGCACGGGCGAGGGGTTTGGCCTTTTCGATGGTCTTGGGGGAGATCCCCTTGTCGCCGAGATATTTATCGGTCATGTTGGTGTAATCCACCCGTATGCGCCATTCTTTGCGCAGGTTTTCCGAAAGTTTCATGTTGATCCTCCTTGAATTCAAGTGACATTGTAACACGATCTTCCGCATTTCGCAAGGGGCGATAAAAAGTTTTTTCTAAAATCTGTTTCGCTTGGCAATAATGACCCAATGGGGGAGCCGCTCAAACGGATCCCTTACGCTCTGCATGAACCGTCGCTCATCCTGAGCGTAGCGAAGGATCCCCTTGAACGGAGCCCTCCGCTCATTCTGAGGCGTAGCCGAAGAATCCCGTTAAACGGGCGGAGCAGATAAGGCTCCTCCCGAGGAGGAGCTGTCACCGCAGGTGACTGAGGTGGGCATGTTTGTCGTTGCCCACCCCCCTACACGTTGCGGCGGCAGGGACCGCCGCAACCCCTTCGGCGAGGCCACGCCTCATGGAGCGGCGCAGCTCACAGCCCACTGGGCTGTTGAGCAGAATTGCGCCGCTCCACCCCTCAGAGGGGGCAAAGGCTTCACCCCTCAGAGGAAGGCTCTCTTTATGTCATTTCGAGCGGAGCCGAAGGCGTAGTCGAGAAATCTCAAGTGAAGAGGAGATCCCTCGACACGCTCGGGATGACAATACGGTTGAGATCCCTCGACACGCTCGGGATGACAATGGGAAACGGCAACCCCCTCCCCTACCCCTCCCCCTTCAACGGGGGAGGGCGATATGGGGCCTTAGGATGGACGCGGGGCAGGATGACGCGTGCACACGGGCGGGGACATCCGCCCTCGAAATGAGCGCGGGAGCGAAGGAAAAGGCGGTTATTTGCGTTTTTTGTTGCAATTCCCTTAAAACTGTGCTACAATACGCATGATGAATGTCGTGCGGCAAAACGCATATGCAAAACTCAATCTGACCCTCGACGTCGTGGGCAGGGAAAACGGCTACCACATGCTCGATTCCCTCGTTGTCACCGTCGATCTCTCCGACCGCATCGTCCTCAAAAAGCGCAAGGACGGGCGTTCCTCTGTCGTCATGCACGGCATGGGGAGCGAGAGCATCCCCCCCGAAAAAAATCATGCGCTCAGGGCTGCGGAGGCGTTTTCCGAAACCTTTGGGACGAACGGGGCGGACATCACCGTCCACAAAAACATCCCCATCGGCGCGGGGCTCGGCGGGTCCTCGGCGGACGCGGCGGGCGTGCTCCTCGGCATGCGGAAACTGTACGGCGTTGCGGACGATCCTGCGATCGGAGCCCTTGCCGACACTTTAGGGAGCGACACGAAGTTCCTGCTCACGGGCGGGCTTGCCCGCATGCGGGGGCGCGGAAACGTGCTTGACTTTCTCGGCCCCCCGCCGCAGATGTTCTTTCTCGTGATCTGTCCCGAACGGGGCGTCTCGTCCGCGGCCTGTTACGAGATGTTCGACCGTCTCGGCGAGACCTTCCCGCCCGTCACCGAAAAGGCGCTTGCGTGTCTTGAGCGGGGCGATACGGCCCAAGCGGCGCGATATTTTTCCGATCATCTCTTCTCTGCGGCGAAAAACTGCGACATATGTGCCGAAAAAGCCTATCTCGCGGCCAAAAGTTTTGCCCCGCTCGGGGCCTCGATGACGGGGTCCGGGAGCGCGGCGTTCGCCCTGTTTGAGACCAAGGAACTCGCCGACTGGGCACAGAGCCGTTATCGCGGCAAGGGAAAAACGTTCGTCGTCAAGACCTGCCCGCGCGGCGCATCATCGATCAAAAATCCCTTCGTCCTGTCCGTGGACGAGGGAGAAGGAGAATAACATGGAAGAAAGGATCCTCGACGAGGACGAAAACAGAGGCATCCGCATCAAGAGGACGGCGGACGGGCAGACGGACGCCGTTGAGGGGACGGAGGACGACGAAGTCGCCTTCGAATTTCCCGAAGAATACGACGAGACGCTTGCGGGAATGTCGCAGACGCAGGTCGAGGAAGAGCTTGCCCGCCGTGAAAGGGCGCGGCAGGAGGCCATCTCCGCCTGTAGGGAGCTGATCGCGGAGGGAAATTCCCTGCTCGCGGCCGAAAATTTCAGCGAAGCCGAAGAAAAGTTTTCTCAGGCGGCGGCCTATGACATCGACAGCGACGAGGCCGTTGCGGGTCTCTTTGCGGCGGCGACGAAGAACTTCACCGACACCGAACGGCTGTACAGCGAGGAGCGCGTTGAGGATCTGGAGCGGTTTGAGACGGGCAGAAAGCTCGTTGCCGAAAAGCTCGGGGAGCGGCTGAAAGAGGAACAAAAAGCGTATCGGGAAGAGGCGGACGCGCTGACCCCCGCCGTGCAGGAAAGCCGCCAAAAGCGGCGGGAGGCCTTCGCGGCCAACAGAAAGCACTTCATCATTCTGACGTGCGTCGCCCTCTTTCTCGTCGCTGTGTTCGCGGTCGCGACAGCGATCTCGGCGGACAACATCCTGCGCGTGCGCGACGGCACCCTTCCGACCGTTCTGACCGTCGTGTTCGGCGTGCTCACATTTGCGTCCGTGACGGCGCTTTCCGTTTTCTGCGCAAAACTTTTGGGAGCGAACAGGCTGTGCCGCGAGAACGAGAG
This sequence comes from uncultured Clostridia bacterium, assembly GCA_947629535.1. GTDB lineage: Bacteria > Bacillota > Clostridia > Christensenellales > Borkfalkiaceae > Gallimonas. The sequence continues at coordinate 4,122 of CANREC010000107.1, forward strand.
ACCCGACGCCACAAAGGACGGCGCACGGCTGGTGTTCCTCAACGAACGCCTCGCGGTCCTCGACACCATAATTCAGAATTAAGAATTGCGGCCGTACGCTCATCCTGCCCCAGAGCGCAGTCGAAGGGGAAGGATCCCAGCAAACGGGCGGAGCCCCGCGGACGCGCTCGGCGCGTCATCCTGAGCCGCGCGTAAGCGCGTGTCGAAGGATCTCGCGGGGGCGTTTGTT
>CANREC010000108.1 GCA_947629535.1 uncultured Clostridia bacterium
GCGTGTCGAGGGATCTCCACTGCAATAGAGATTTCTCGACTACGCCTTCGGCTCCGCTCGAAATGACATAAAGAGGGCCCACCCGCCCGCGTCATTCAGAGCGCAGCGAAGAATCCCGACGGTCGATGTCTGACTTCGTTTGAGGGGATCCTTCGGCTACGCCTCAGGATGAGCAAAGCCCCTCTTACACATATAAACAAAAAGGCGCCGCAAAGGGCGCCGTTTTGTTTATGGAGCAGGAAACGGGAGTCGCGCCTTTGGCGGCGCGCCCCGGTGCACAGCGCACTGTGCTGTGCAGTTTGCGGGCAGGGACCCGCAAACCTCGGACTTCGCCGTGCGTGGAAGGGCACGGCTTGTCCTCGCCTCCACCCTCGCCCCCGTTTCCTCTCCCACACATATAAACAAAAAGGCGCCGCAAAGGGCGCCATTTTGTTTATGGAGCAGGAAACGGGAGTCGAACCCGCCGGAATCAGCTTGGGAAGCTGACGCCATACCGCTAGGCGATTCCTGCATCTGTATCTCTATTATATGCGATAAAGCCGCTCTTGTCAAGGCATTTTCGAAGAGAAAGCAAAAATTTCGGAAAATTTGCGCAGCTACCCGTATTTTTCATCCCGCGGTCGCAATACATTTGTAGACGTCTCCGCAAACTAAAATGAAACGGTTTGGCGTGTCGCCAAACCGCTTTCTCACGGACTTTTTCGCCCGTCAAAGTGCTCTTATTTTATAGTTTCTGTCATTCTGCCGTCGGGGGCACGGGATCATCCGAAACCTCGGGCGCCGCGGCCGCGGGCGCATTGGGATACTTCTTCACATGTTTCATGTAGAGGACCTCTGCCACAGCGACGAGAATAAAGACGAGGAGCGTCACGACGGAAACGCCTGCGAGCGTACCCGCGTTTCTTGCCGCGAGACCCGTGAACGCGCCCACCCATGCAAGGATGACGAGGACGGCCTGAATAATGGCGATCACGAGGACGGCGTGCTTGTCGCGCTTGCGCATGCCCGTCTTTTTCTTGATCTTTTTGAGCTTGCGGGGCTGACCTTTGATGACGCGCAGGAGCCGCAGTAAGACGGGGATGCAGAGCAGGAGCTGGACGATGCCGAAGATCATCATGAAGATGCCCATATACGTCGAGAGGATGGAAGTGGTTTCTTCAAGCGCTACGTAACTGAGAACATAGTTTTCACTCTTTTTCGATTGATGCTCGAAAGCATTGTTGTTTTCCGGGAGCCTCGACGCGGGGGTGGCGACCACGCTCATGTCAATGATGTTCGTGTACGAAAGGGCTGCCTTTACCGCCGCGAAGTCGACTTTGCCGATGAGAAATTTGTCCTGCAGGGCCGTCACTTTTGCCTCGGTGAGCTCGACGTGCGCCCCGGTGTCGGGATCGGCTTGGGCGTTGATGCACCCCAAAATGAACTGATGGAATCCCTGATAATTGAGATGGGTGATCTCGACGGGGGAAAGTCTGACGAATTCCTTGATCTTGTTGTAGACATCTTCCTTGGTAAGGCCGCTGTTCGTGAGTCCGAGCCCTGCCGAGCGTTCGACCAGCGCAAAGTAATTGTCGAAGAAGAGCCACTGTACGAAGGCAGAGGGCTCGTACGTGCGCTTGAAGGCGATGTCGTCGAGGAGCTGCTGCATGCTCGCATCGTCTACATCGGGCTTTGCGAGGTCGGCGTCCTTATTCTTCACATAATTTTCGATGAGCGGACTGCCGGTAAAGGCGATGGATTCGCCGATGGTCATATCGAAGGGGGACGCGGAAACGGAGACGTCAAAGTCCTTCGAGCCGTACGTTACGACGGGCATGAACCACGAGAACACGAAGGAGAGGACCAAAAGTCCGAGAATGACTGCGTTCAGGATGATCTCCTTCAGTCGGGCCTTCGATGCTACGGAAGACTGCGGGACATTTTGTTCAGAATGTTGAACGGGGGGGGCGGGTTGTTTCATAGAAATTCCTCCATAATTTTCCACTTCAGTGGATTTTTTTTATTATAAAATATACGCACGGAATTGTCAAGAGAAAAAACAAAAAATCAATATGATCAGCATACGGGTCGCAATTTTTTGTCCCCATGGGTGCGGGAGACGTTCGTTTGGTGCGAGAGTTTTTCTTGCACGAAAGCCGTCATAAGCTGCGCTGTTTTTGCATACGATACTCTGTTTTCAGGGGGTATCTATGAAAAAATTCATCTGTTGTGCGCTCGGTGCGGCCGTCGCCGCCACACTTCTTCCCCTTGCCGCATGCGGGGGAGCGTCGCAAGTCTCGCGCTATCACATCAAGGCCGAGTATCTCGAGGACGAGGCGGTCCTGCGTTGCGAGATGACCGTCGACGTCTTTAATAGCACGGACAACGCCTTCGAACGCATCCCCTTCGAGCTCTGGGCGAACGCCTACCGCGAGGGGGCGGAATACCGTCCTGTCTCCGCGCTGTATTCCTCGGCCGCATACTATGACGGGGAGAGCTATGGGGGGATCGACATAACGGACGTCGTCGGCGGCGTCTATGCCATCGGCGGCGAGGACGAAAACATCCTCTATGTCACGCCAGAAACGCCGCTCTATCCCGACGAGAGCGTGACGTTCACGATGTCCTTCGACGTCCGTCTCGCCCGCGTCAACCACCGTCTCGGCGTCGGGGAACATGCCGTCAACCTCTCGGGATTCTATCCCGTGCTCTGCTCCGTGAAGGACGGCGGCTTTTTCGAATGCGTCTACAGCGAGAACGGCGATCCCTTCGTGAGCGACTGCGCCGACTACTCCGTCGAGCTCACCGTGCCCGAAAAATATGACGTCGCAGGGGCGGAGCTGAGCTCGAAATCGAACGATAAGTGCGTGTTTTTGTTCGAAGCGGAGCATGTCCGTGACGTCGCCTTCGTGCTCTCCGACAATTTCACGCGGACGGACGGGACGGCGTGTGGCGTGCCCGTCTCCTACTATTCCCTCTCCGACGGCGACCCCGCCGCGACGCTCGGGACGGCCTGCGAGGCGCTCGAGTTCTGCTCGGAGAATTTCGGCGATTACGCCTATCCCCGCTACACCGTCGCCGAGACGGACTTTCCCTACGGCGGCATGGAATTTCCTATGCTCTCGATGATCTCCTCGGCCTCCGCAGACGCACAGCGGCCGTCCATCGTCGTCCATGAGACGGCCCACCAGTGGTGGTACGCGAGCGTCGGCAGCAACCAGTTCGAAGAGGCGTGGCAGGACGAAGGGCTCGCCGAGTGGACGACGGCGTTCTTTATGGAGACGCATCCCCAATACGGCGGCAGCTACCGCGAGATAGTGAATGCCTCGGAAAAGTCCTACCGTGCCTTTTTCTCCGTCAAATCACAGGTGAACGGGGAAACTGACACCCGTATGTCCCGCCCGCTCACGAGCTATTCGGGCCTCTATGAGTACAGAAATATCGCCTATGACAAGGGGGTCATCCTCTTCGACCGCATCCGCGACGTGGCGGGGGAACAGAAACTCATCAAGGGCCTCAAGAATTACGCCGCAGAATATCGCGGAAAGATCGCCTCGCCCGCCGACCTCATCTGCTGTCTGACGGATGCGGGCGCCCGCGTCGAGGAGCTCGTCCTCTCCTTCACGGAAGGCCGCTGTGTGATTTAGTTCCCGCTCATCCTGACCTCGCTCATCCTGACCCTGAGTGCAGGACCCCCGCTCATCCTGACCCTGAGCGCAGCCGAAGGGGAAGGATCCCCTCAAACGAAGTTCCTTTCTCGCCGCCTCGCCGCAATTCTCAATTCTTGATTCTTAAATTTTAATGAAAGAAACAATTGCACTTTTCGTCAAATCGGAGTATAATGCTCCTATGCCGATCTTACAATATCATTGTCCGAAATGCGGAAAGAATTTTGAGGAACTTGTCAAGGATCATCGGGAAGAAGTCTCCTGCCCCGCCTGCGGCGAAAGGGCGGAGCGTTCCTACGCGGGAAGAGTGTATTCCGCCACGGGCAAGCCGCCCAAACACTGCGACGGCCACTGCGCCACTTGCGGCGGATGCAAATGATCCGTGAAAGCCATATATAATGTTTATGACTGTATGAAAAACGTCTCTCGCGAGGCGTTTTTTCGTCAGAAAGACTTTTTTCCGAAATTTCCGTAAAAAATCCGCAAAATGCTTTCAAAATTGCTTGACGAATGTTTTTTGAAGTGTTATGATAGGTAAGCTGTACGGGAAGATATGCCCGTTTCAGCCGTCCTCTGTCGAGGACGTTTCCGGAGATTGACAACTGCATAGCAAGAGAAGAAAGGAAAGAAGAAGGCAAGAAAATTCAAGTGAAGAATAGG
>CANREC010000109.1 GCA_947629535.1 uncultured Clostridia bacterium
CCTTACCCTCCACCCCTCGAGGGGGGTGTCACGAGCCATGCGAGTGACGGAAGGGGTGTCATACAAAGCGGAACGCCACATTCAAATTGCTATGCGATCTTAAAGCCCTGCTCTTTGAGGATCTTGCGGATATGGGCGATATGGGCAAAGTCGCGGGTCTCGAGGTCGATGCGGACAAAACAGCCGATGATCCCCGTGTCGCTCGCGTGTTCGTGGTGGACGCTCGTGATGTTCGCCCCGCATTCGGCGATGATGCCCGTCACCTTGACGAGCTGCCCGGGCTGGTCCAAAAGTTCGATGTTGAGCGTGCACTTTCTGCCCGACATCAGAAGGCCGCGGTCGATGATGCGGGAGAGGATGGTGACGTCGATGTTTCCGCCCGAGACGATACAGCAGACGCGCTTGCCCTTGAGCTCGGGAAGTTTCCCCGCAAGGAGCGCCGCGACGGGCGCCGCACCCGCTCCCTCGGAGACGATCTTCTCCTGCTCCAAGAGGGCGAGGATGGCGCGAGCGATCTCCTCGTCGGAGACGGTCACGATGCCGCTGACATGCTCTTTGCAGAGCGAATAGGTGAGTTTCCCCGGCTGTTTCACGGCGATGCCGTCGGCGATGGTGGAGACGGAGGGGAGACAGTCGATGCGGCCGTCGCGGAGGGAATTGAGCATGGATGGAGCGCCCGCGGCCTGTACGCCATAGACTTTCACGTTCGGCGCAAGGGCCTTGACGGCAAAGGCGACGCCCGAAATGAGCCCGCCGCCGCCCACGGGCACGACGATGGCGTCGACGCCCTCGAGCTGTTCGAGGATCTCCGCCCCGACCGTCGCCTGTCCCGCGATGACGTCCTCGTCGTCGAAGGGATGGATGAAGGTATAGCCGTGCTCCCTTCCGAGTTCGAGCGCCCTTTGATAGGCGTCGTCATAGACCCCGGGGACGAGACAGACCTCCGCGCCGTACTTCTTCGTCGCCTCAACTTTAGAGATGGGGGCGCCTGCGGGAAGGCAGATGAGCGAGCGGATGCCGTTCCGCGTCGCCGCGAGCGCCACGCCCTGCGCATGGTTGCCCGCAGAGCATGCGATGACGCCCCGTTTCTTCTCCTCGCAGGAGAGGCGGGACATCTTATAGTAAGCGCCCCGTACCTTGAAGGAGCCCGTCGTCTGCAGGTTCTCCGTCTTGAGGAAGAGGTCGTATTCGCCCGAGAGCTTGTTGGCGCGGATGACGTCGGTCTTGTGCGCGATCTCCGCGAGCACCCGCCTTGCGTCCGTGATTTTTTCGATCGTGAGCATGAAATTCTCCTTATTCCATCACATTATAGCCGTGTTTTTCCGCGAAGTCAATCAAGACGCGCCTCAATAAGAAAAGAAAAACGCGCTATTTTGCGCGTTTCTTTCCGATGAGCAGGAATGCGGCCGCGGAGAGCAGGAGAACGCCCGCGGGAATGCCGACGGACAGCCCGACGATGAGGCCGAGGTCGCCCGCTCCCGACGAGGGCTTCTCCACCCTGTAGACGGGCGTATAGTAGGTCATTTCCCCCGAGACATACTTCGCGATGACGTCATAGTAGCCGTCCTCTTCCGAGAGATATACGATCTCGCCCGTTCCGTCCGTGCGCGTGCCGTCATATTTCACGCAGGAGATCTCCGCCGCGTCCCCGACGGAGAGGGAAGAACTTTCCCCTGCCTTGCCCAAAACGACGCGATAGATGTCATCCTTTGCGCCGAAGTAGGCCCCGACGTTGTTGGTGAGCCCCACCAGACCCTTCTCGAACGCCGCGTCGACGGCGGCCTCGTTCTCCTGCGTCCAGTACCAGCCGATGATGCCCCTGTCGCGGAGATAGTTCTCGTTGAAGAGGGCCGTCGAGGACCCGTTGGTGCTGATGGCGCAGTTATATTCGCCGATATAGTGCAGTTTTTGGGAGAAAGTGCTCTCGCTGTAGCTGTTGAGGTCAGCCGTCGGGACCTCGGGAAGAAGGCGGCGCATCTCCTCGAGATTGGGATAGTCAAAGGCGATGACGACGATGTGCTCGTAGAAGTCCGTCTCGTCCAAGATCTCCTTTAACCGTGCAATAAGTGCGGTATTTTTGGTCTTGACCTCAAAGACGAGCACGGCGTCGGTGCCGTCGAAGAGGGGAATGATCTCCTTGAGCGTCGGGATCTCCTCTTTTCCGTGCAGGTCGAGGAAATAGCTCTTTACCTCGTCAAGGGACATCGATTCGATGTTCCCCTTGCCGTCCGCCGTGCGGTCGATGGTATCGTCGTGCATCATGACGATCTCCCCGTCCGTCGTGAGCTTGCCGTCGAGCTCCACATGGGTCGCGCCCGCCTCGATGGCCGCCCGCGTCCCGCTCACCGAGTTTTCGTTGTGCGTCGTCGGAAGACCGCGGTGCGCCACGTTGAAGGGCATCCGCGCGTACGTCCGTTCCGAAAAGGAAGAGATTGCATCATATGTGCCCGAAAAATCCTCCGTGACGATGCCGTAGGCGCCGCTCGCAATGGCGGCATAGTCGTCAAATTCATCGTTTGAGACGACCCAGACGGCCTTGAAACGGCTCTGGATGAACGTCACTTTTTCATAGCTCGCCTCGTCGCGGCCGAGCATGACGACGCCCGCCCCCGCGAGAGAGGCCGTCTTTACGCAGTCGTACGCGTCCTTCCCCGAGAGCCGCACGATGCCGCGGATCCGGGAACAGCTCTCCCGCACCGATCTGACGAGGTCGGGATCCTCGGAGAGCACGGCCGTGTCGATGAGCCCGCTCTCCGTGAAATATGCCTTGGCCGCCTCGGCCTCCTGTTCTGTACCGACAGAGAGAATGGGAATGACCTTCGCCCGAATTTTCCCGACGGTCTCGCCGAGTTCCGCGATGGCGTCGCCGTTCGTGTTGATGACGGAGCCGTCCCCGCCGACGTGGAGAATGGCGCTTGCGGGACGTTCCCCCGAGAGGGTATCCTCGAGCGCACGGAGCGCCGAGGCGGACGTCACGTCATAGACGACCGTGGGCGGATCGACGAGGGAACTCTCGGTGCGGTAGGTGTCCGAAAGGGTGGGCTCCGACGTCGCCGCTGCCCTCTGCCCCGCGGGGCGGAAAAAAGCGTTGCCCAAGAGGACGCTCGCCCCAAGCAACGCGATCAAACAGAAAATTTTTGATTTTTTCATATGGACCTCACAAATATTTGTGAATATTGTACAACATATGAAAATTTTTGTCAATATGATTTTTGTTTTTGTTCCCGTTTTGTCTTAAAAAGTTGGTAGAGCCACTTTCCGACCGCCGCCGCGATGATGACGGCGTAGCCGATGATGCTGAGCGGCTTGGGGATCTGCGACAGGACGAAGAATCCGAGAAGGGCGGCGAAGAGCACCTGAAAATAGTCGAACACGGCGATCTCCCGCGCGGGGGCCTGACGGTAGGCGGCCGTGATGAAGAACTGCCCCGCCGTCGCGGAGACGCCCGCGAGCAGGAGATAGACCCACTGCATGGCCGTCATGGGCTCGAATCCGAGGATGAAGAAGGGCAGCGCGGCGACCGTCGAGAAGGCCGAGAAGAAGAACACCGTCATGAGCCCGCGTTCGCCCTTGACGGCGAGAATGCGCACACATGTGTAGGCGAGCCCCGCGCAGGCGCCGCTCAAAAAGCCCGAGAGGGCGGGAAGGATGCGCATGTCGAAGGTGGGCTCGATGACGCACATCGCTCCCGCAAAGGCGAGCAGGACGAAGATGACTTCGGGAATGGACGGACGCTCTTTCAGCAGGATCGCCGAAAAGAGAATGGCGAAGAAGGGGGAGAGCTTGTTGAGAATGGACGCGTCGGAGATGGAGCCGAGATGATCGATGGCGTAAAAGTTCAGAATGACCCCGATAAACCCGAATGCCGAGCGGAGAAAGAGCCAGAGAAGGCTCTCACGGCTTTGGATCCTGAACTTCTCCTTGCGGAAGAGAAGAATGATAAAGACGACGACGGTCGTCAGGGCGTTACGAAAAAAGACTTTCTGCATGACGGGGAGATCCCCCGCGAGGTTGACGAAGAGATTCATGCAGGCGAATCCCGCCGCCGCCCCGAGGACGAACAGGATGCCAAGCCCCTTTTTTGCCGCGATATGCATGCTATTATTATATGCGCCCGCCCCGAAAAAGTCAAGCAATGCGCTTGCCCGCCCGTTTATTGGGATCCTTCGGTCACTTCGCTCCCTCAGGATGAGCGTGAAACCTGCGCTCATTCTGAGGCCCCAAATCGCCCTCCCCCGTTGAAGGGGGAGGGGGTTGCCGTTCCCCATTGTCATCCCGAGCGTGTCGAGGGATCTG
>CANREC010000110.1 GCA_947629535.1 uncultured Clostridia bacterium
GGCCCACCCGCGCGTCATCCTGAGCGTAGTCGAAGGATCTCGCGGGCCTACGAAAAGAAAGTGTTCGAGGGGTCGGCAGGCCCCGTCGCTCATTCTGAGGGAGCGTAGCGACCGAAGGATCCCATTAGACCTACGGAGCTCCGCCCGTTTGCCGGGATCCTTCGCTGACGCTCAGGATGAACGTGGAGCGCTCGGGATGAGCGCTTGCACTCAATTTTTGATTTCTTACAAGGAGTGATATTATGAACAAACTTTTCAAAGGCATTGTGTGCGCGGCGGTGTGCGGCGCGGCAGTTCTCGGCGCGGCCGCTTGCGGCGGGAACGACGACAACAAGACGGACAACGGTCACGACGAATGGACCACCTATTCCGTCTACGCGCCCGACGGCGCCCCCGCCCTCGCGCTTGCGGGGCTCATCGCCGATCCCACGCCCGTCTCCCCCTACAAGTTCGAGACGACGATCGTCAAGGCGGACGTCATCCGCACATGCGTCACGGGAGAAAGTCCCAAGGCCGACTTCTGCGTTCTCCCCGTCAATCTCGCGGCGACGCTCCTCGGCACGGGCGAGACCTATCAGATGCTCGGCACCGTCACCAACGGAAACATGTACTTTCTGACGACGGGCGACGATCCCGCGCTGACGACGGAAAATCTCTCGATGCTCGTCGGCAAGACGATCGGCGTCGTCCAGCTCAACAACGTCCCCGGGCTCACCCTGCAGGCCGTGCTCGGCGGGGCGGGGCTCTCCTATACCGTCATGGGCAACGACAATACCGTCGTTGCGGACAAGGTGAATCTGCGTGCGTTCGCCGACGCGACGACGGTGGCGCCCAACGCGGGATGCGACTACTATCTCTGCCCCGAACCCGCCGTCTCGGCAAAGATCAAGGGCACGGCGAGCGCGGCAAAGCCCTTCAAACTCGCGGGAGACCTGCAACAGCTGCACGGGGGCGGATATCCGCAGGCGGTCATCGTGGCCAAGAAGTCTGTGATCGGAACGGACGCCGTCAAGGCCATGACGGACGCGCTCGAGGCGGGCGAAGAATATCTCAAGACCGCCACGGCCGAGGACATCCTCGCCGCGCTCCAGAAGGGATATGCCGAGGGGCTTGCGCCCTCTTTCAATGCGCAGAATCTCACGAGCGGCGTCATCGCGAACTGCTCCGTACACTTTACGGCGAGCAAGGACTGTAAGGACGACGTCAACGCCTTCCTGCAGGAGCTGATCTCCGTCAACGATTCCTTCACCAAGGCCGTCTCCGACGCCTTCTTCTACATGGGATAATCTTGAAAGCCGAACTCAAAAAACTCGATCTCATCTTCTGCGCCGTTGCGGTCGCCGCCATTTTCCTTGCGTGGCTTGCGGCGTATGCGGGCGTGCGCGATCCCACGATCGTCCCCTCTCCGTGGGAGACGGTCCGACAGGCGTGCGCTCTCATGGGCAGCGGAGAATTTTGGCGTGCCTTCGGCGGCACCCTTCTGAGGACCCTTTGGGCCTTTATCCTCTCGCTCGTTCTGGGAGCGGCGCTCGCCGTGCTTGCCTCCGTGCATCCCTTCGTCCGCGCCTTTCTCGCGCCCGTCGTCTCCGTGCTCCGCACCCTGCCGACGATGGCGATCGTGCTCATCCTCATCATTCTGACGGGGTATGATTACGCCGCCGTGCCCGTTCTCATCGGTCTTCTCGTGCTCCTGCCCGTGCTCTATGCCGCGACGCTCGCCTCCATCGACGAGGTCAAAAAGGAATACGGCACGCTCGCCGAGAATTTCCGCGTACGGACGTCAAGGAAACTGTTCTGGATGTATCTGCCCCTCGCGGCGCCCCCCGTGCTCGCACAGACGGGCTCCGTGTTCTCTTTGGGGCTCAAGATCGTCGTCTCGGGCGAAGTGCTCGCGCAGACGGCGACGAGCCTCGGCCGCATGATGCAGGACGCGTCGGTCTCTACCGCCGTCCCGAAACTGTTCGCGCTCACCCTTCTCTGCGTGCTCACGGGATTTGCGCTCGAGGGGTTATGCGCTCTCATCAAGTGGATCGTCGTGAGGTGGGAAAAATGAGACTTCTCTCCGTCAGCAAAATTTATGGGGACAAGGCGGCCCTTCAAGACGTCAGCCTCGACATCGGGGAAGGGATCACGGCCGTGCTCGGCGAGAGCGGCGCGGGAAAGACGACCCTTCTGAGCGTCATTGCGGGCAGTCTCCCCTTCGAGGGAAAAATCGAGGGCGTGGGAAAAGTGAGTTACCTTTTCCAGTCTCCGAAACTCCTTCCGAACCTCACCGTCGAGGGAAATCTGAAGTTCGTCCTGCCCAAGGAAAATTGGAAAAATATTGCACTTATGTTGCAAAAAGTGGGCCTTGCGGGGAAGGAGAAGTCCTACCCGCGGCAGCTGTCGGGGGGAGAAAGGCAGAGGGTCGCCATCGCCCGCGCCTTCCTCTTTCCGCACGACGTCCTGCTCATGGACGAGCCCTTCTCTTCCCTCGATCTCTCCCTCAAGCGCTCCCTTCTTGAGCTCACGGTGGAGCTCTGGCGGGAGAACAGGGAGAGCGTCGTCTTTGTCACCCATGACGTGCACGAGGCGGCGATCCTCTCGCACAGGGCCGTCGTGCTCCGCAAGGGGCAGATCGTCGGCGACATCCCCCTCTCGGGGGAACCGCTCAGGGACTTTTTCTCCCATCCCGACGAGGAGGACGCCCTCGTCCGTGCCCTCATGCGGGAATGACGCGGACAGCCCTCTCATACAATATCGTGTGAGAAAGTACCGTTCACACAGAAACAAAGTCAAACGGCGCGTGATCCTTGGGGCGATTTTTGGCGCGGTCATCCTCTTTATCGTCCTCGTCCACATCAACCTTACGGGCGTTCTCAAGTCCATTGCCGAGGCGAATATGCGGTCGATCACGACGGTCGCCGTCAACGACGCCATCTACTATACCCTCTCCGACGGCATCCGCTATGAGGACCTCGTGACGGTGGACAGGGGCGAGGACGGCGTCATCCGCTCCATCACGTCCAACGCATTCCAGATCAACCGCATCGCACGCGATACGGCGTACATGTCCCAACAAAATTTACAAGAGATGAGCGCGGGGGGGATCGAGGTCCCCCTCGGCGCATTTACGGGCATCGAGGCGTGGGCGGGATTCGGCCCGAAGATCAACATCCAGATCATCCCCATCTCCAACGTCTCGTGCAGTTTCTCCTCAAAATTCGAGGCGGAAGGCATCAACCAGACCAAACATTCCATCTATTTGGACGTCGTTGCCGACATCTCCATCGTCATGCCGTCGGGAACGAGCAATTTTGCCTCTCTGACGGAGATCCTCATCGCCGAGAGCGTCATCGTCGGCGCCGTGCCGGACACCTTTTTGCAGGGGAACCTCTTCGGGGGCGCCTACGAACTCGCCCCATAGGCGATCGGAAAAAATTTTATTCACAAAGTTCACAAAGACCGTCAAAAGTCATTGACAAAGGCTGAAAAATATTCTATAATCAAGACAATAAACTTCGGCAGGAACGCTATGAATTTCTTCAGAAAAATTTGGTGCAGGACCTTTCAGACTGTCTTTCGCCTTGCTATCCCCTTCATGCCCTACCGTATCCCCAAACAGCTCCACAGCTGCAAGGAGGCGGCCGCGCTCGTCCTTGAAAAGGGCAGAAAAAAGGCCCTTATCGTCACCGACGCGGGCGTCCGCGCCTGCGGGGTCCTCGGCCCCGTGACGGCGGCGTTCGAAGAAAACGGCATTGCCTATGAGATATACGATGAAACGCCCGTGAATCCCACGGTCTCGGCCGTTGAAAAGGCCGTGGAGCGGTACAAAAGCACGGGCTGCGACTGCCTCGTCGCCGTCGGCGGAGGCTCCCCTATGGACTGCGCGAAGGGCGTCTGCGCCCGTCTCATCAAGCCGAAAAAGTCCCTTCTGAAGATGAAGGGCATCCTCAAGGTCAGAGGCAGGCAGCCCCTCTTCATCGCCGTCCCCACGACGGCGGGCACGGGGAGCGAAACGACCGTCGCGGCCGTCATCACAGACGATAAAACGCACTATAAGTTCACGATTTTGTCCTTCTGCCTCGCGCCGAAGTATGCCCTTTTGGACCCGCAGATGACAAAAACGCTCCCCCCGAAACCGACCGCGGAGACGGGGCTCGACGCCCTCACCCATGCCGTCGAGGCGTACATCGGAAGGTCCACGACGCGGTTCACGAGAAAGCGTGCCGTGAACGCCGTGCGGCTCATCAAGGACAACCTTCTCACGGCCTACGGATGCGGCGATGACCTTGCGGCAAGGAA
>CANREC010000111.1 GCA_947629535.1 uncultured Clostridia bacterium
TGCAGGAAGAACTTACGGAATACGAAAAACAAAAATTACAAAAGAAGCGCGAACTCGTGCGGAACGAGTTTCAAACAATGGGAAAATACCAGATCCCTCTCATCAGAAAGCAGGAGATCGACTTCGACACAATCAGCCTTTTAAGTTACGTCGATACAAGAGCGGACGACGAAAAGAACGCCTATAAGACCGTTCACTTCTTCACGCACGATTGGCTGTTCGACAAAGTCTACGATAAGGCGTTTGACGAAACCGAAAAACTCAAACAATACTATGCGCTTCTTTCCCCCGATTTCAGTATGTTCACCGATATGCCGCTCGCAATGCAAATCGCAAGCGTGTTCAAGAATCGATGGTGCGGCGCCTATTGGCAGAGTTTGGGGCTTACGGTGATCCCGACGGTCAGTTGGGGAGACGAACGCAGCTTCGAATTTTGCTTCGACGGCGTGGAGAAGGGCTCTACCGTTGCCGTTTGCACCTACTATCGGGAGAACGACGAGGAGAGCTTCATGCTCGGCTACAACAGAATGCTTGAAGTCATTCAACCGAGCAAAATTCTCTGTTACGATGAACCGTTCGAGGCGATGAAGGGAAATATCAAAGAATTTCTTCCCACAACATACGAGTGGACGAAGGGCCTCGATTGGAAAGGAAAAGCAAAATTTCTTTTCGAGAAGCACACGAGGAATCAATTCTGATCCCACGCAGTGGCACACCGCTTATGCAATAAGCGTAGTGTGCTATACTTTATTTCGAATATAAGTTTAAGGGAGACGACGAGCGTCTCCCTTGTTTTTCTCTATGACACACACCCCGAGTCCCGCTGCTTTTTTTGATGAACGAAGTCCGACATCGCCCGTCGGGATCCTTCGGCTATGCTCTGAATGATGCAGTTGCCTTGCCGCCCCGTCCCCCGCGTCATGTTGAGCGCAGCGAAACATCCCGAAGAACGAAGTCATAAGCCTTCACCCCAACGGGGGGGAAGGTGGCACGGCGTAGCCGTGACGGATGAGGGGCATTCCAATGATGAGGGCGCAATTGAAAGCACCCCTCCTCAGTCGCGCAAGGACAGCGCGACAGCTCCCCCCCTGAGGGGTGAAGCCTTCAAGCCATGCGCTCCGCCCGTTTGCAGGGATCCTTCGGCTACGCCTCAGGATGAGCGGGGGGGGAATTTGCTTGATAAAACGGCGGGGGTGTGATATAATATATCCGCTCGGTGCGCCATATCATGAAAGAGGGGGCTGCGGATGAAGGAGCTGCTGCGAAAATACAGAGCCATGCCTTATGAGGACAGGTTGGTCTTAAGGTCCACCCTCGGCCTGTGTTTTTCGGCTGTTCTGACCTCGGGAAAGTTCCTCATCGGGATCTTCACGGACGTCAATCTCTGCATCATCGCCGTCTACACCTGCGCCATTCTGCTCGCAAAACTGCAATGTATCCGCGGAACGAGCCATCCCACGCGTAAGGGGACCGTTCTTGCCGCCGTCCTGCTCTTTTTCGCGAGCGTCGTCTACAGCGCATTCATGGGGAGCTTTGCCTTCGTGCGCAGACGGCACGGCGACTACGGTATCGTGCACGTCGCCTTCCTTGCCCTCATCGCCTTTTGCGAACTCGGTTTCGCGATCGCGGGCATTTTTCGGACGGCCGACCGCGGGTATTCCTACCTCAACATCAAGATCATCGACTTCTGCATCGCCCTTATCGCCCTGCTGACGGCCCAGATCGCCATTCTCAACTTCACCTCTACGCCAAACGTGGACGTCTATAACAGCTTTGCAGGGATGGGCGTAGGCATCTTCATCGCCCTGTGCGCCCTCTTCATCTTCATCGCGCCAAAAGTGCGGGTCCTCGGGAGAGAACATCAAGTCTTTCTTCTGGCGGATGGGGAGAAGAATTCCCTCATCGACATGAAAAAAACTGCGGTCACGGTGGTGCTCTGCCGCAGTTTCATCTATGCGCCCTATCTGTACGAGGCGACGGTCCGCGGCTCCTTCGTGGACGGGAACATCGTGCGAGGGAAGTCGCTCTGGGAGCGGATGCACATCGCGCTGAAGATCTTGTGCTGTATCCTCTCCGAGATATTGGTCTTTGTGTGGCTCATCGGGAACGCCGTGTTCTTCTTCCGTTCCATGGACCTGCCCCAAAAATTGCAGCGGCAGATGGCACAGAACGGCTTTACGTCACTGAACGGGTGAATCGGGCGTTCAGATCAACGTTTCGTATTCCCCGTACAGCCTCTCGCTCTCCTCGCGGATGGCGTCGAGACGGGCGGTAACTTCAAAAACTTTTTTATAGTCGGCGGAGACTGTAACGAGCAGATCGTTCAGCTCCGCCTCTTCTTTTTCGAGCTCCTCAAGACGCGTCTCGATCTCCTTGACGCGGGCGCGGCGCTGTGCCTCTTTTGCCCGCTGCTCGCGGCTCCGATAGGACCCTTCCGATTTTTGCGTGGGGGCGTGTGCGGACATGGCGGGGGCATTTTCCGTTTTACGGCTCTGCAAAAAGGCCTCATAGCGTCCGTCGAAGAAGGTGAGGGCGCCGTTTTCGAGGCAGCAGATGCAGTCGGCGACGGAATCGATGAACCGCCTGTCATGCGAGACGAAGAGGACGGTGCCGTCAAAGGCGCGCAGGGCCTCCTCGAGAGATTCCCGTGCGGGAAGGTCGAGATGGTTGGTCGGCTCGTCGAGGATGAGCAGGTTTCCCCGCCTCGCCTCGAGAAGGGAGAGCTCGAGCTTTGCCTTGAGCCCGCCCGAGAGTTCTTTGACCTTTTTCTGCACGTCCTCGGCGCCGAGCCCGCTTTGAGCGAGCAGCTTTCTCGCGTCCGTCTGGGACATCAGCGCATATTTTCCCCAAAAGGCGTCGAGCACGCGGTCGTCGGGGCCGAGATCGGCGTTTTCCTGATCGTAATAGGCGGGACGGGTGAATTTGGCGAACCGCACGCGGGGGTCCTTGGAGAGAAGAAACTTCAGGAGCGTCGTCTTTCCCGTGCCGTTGTCGCCGACGAGGGCGCATTTCCTTCCCCGCATGAGCGTGAACCTGACGTTGTCGAGCAGAACTTTTCCGCCCGCAGTGAGGGTGAAAGGGTCAGTGTCGATGACCTTTTCGTACGGCTTTTCGTCATAGGTAAACGAAAAGCGCGGGGGCGGCGGCGGAAGAAGAGGCTTTTCTTTGATCTCCATGCGATCGAGCTTGTTGACGCGGGAGAGGGCGGACTTTGCCGTCGTCGCACGGACAATGTTTCTGTCAACATAGTCCTGAAGTTTTGCGATCTCCTCCTGCTGCTTTTCATATTCCCGGGTCATCTCCTTGACGCGTTCGGCCTTCAGCACCTTATAGCGGGAATAGTTGCCCTTGTAGGAAGTGAGACGGCCGAACTCGAGCTCGAGCGTGCGGGATGTGAGACGGTCGAGAAAATATCTGTCATGGGAGACGACGAGGAGCGCCCCCTTGAAGGATGTGAGGTAGTCCTCGAGCCAGAAGAGCGTCTTGATGTCGAGGTGGTTGGTCGGCTCGTCGAGGACGAGGAGCTCGGGCTCCTCGAGAAGGAGACGGCAAAGCTTGAGCTTTGTCTTTTCGCCGCCGCTCATGACGGGAACGGGACGGTCGTAGAAGTCGCGGAATCCCATGCCGTTCAGGACCGTTTCGATCTTGACGCGGTAGCGGTAGCTGTCCCGCGCGGAGATCTGTTTCTGCAAACTCTCCGCCCGCGCGGAGAGCACGCGGAGGTCGGCATCCGCCTCGCTCATGGCCTTTTGGGTCTCCTCGAGACGGGAAAGGAGCGCACGGTCCTCTTCAAAGACCTCTTCCATGGCCCCATAGACGGTATTCGCGTTCTCGAATCCGCCCGCCTGTTCGAGATAGCCGATCCTAAGATGATTTTTCCGAAAAATCGTGCCGCCGTCGGGGGTGAGTTCGCCCATGAGAAGGCGCAAAAGCGTCGTCTTTCCCTCGCCGTTGCCGCCCAAAAAGCCGACGCGCTCCCGCTCGTTCAGCTCGAAGGAGACGTCCTCGATGACGGGCACGCCGTCGTATCCGTATGTGACATGGTCGAAGGAAAAAAGCATAACTGTCTCTCCAAAGGCAATACTGTGGGTATGAAAAGCAAACTTACGGAATTGAGAAGGCTCGAAGAGGAGCTCAAGGCGGCCCCTCCCGCCGACTGCGCCAAACTGACGAAGAAGATCGTGCGCCTGAAATCGGAGATCATGGGGGAATGACCCCACCCTCGCTCTCATTCTGAGGTC
>CANREC010000112.1 GCA_947629535.1 uncultured Clostridia bacterium
GTCATCCCGAGCCGCGCGTAAGCGCGTGTCGAGGGATCTCCGCTGCATTGTCATCCCGAGCCGCGCGTAAGCGCGTGTCGAGGGATCTCCGCTGCATTGTCATCCCGAGCCGCGCGTAAGCGCGTGCCGAGGGATCTCCGCTGCATCCGCTGCAATAGAGATTTCTCGACTGCGCCTTCGGCTCCGCTCGAAATGACATAGACCTACGGACTTCGTTTGAGGGGATCCTTCAGCTATGTTTCAGGATGAGCGTTCCCACGCGGACCAAGCAAAAGAAATCGCCCGAAACCAACAGACCGTTCGATCCTACTTCTGATTAAACTTCCTTTTCACGAACCAATCGGTGACCCGCTCGGGCAAAAACTTGTACATATAGCGCAAAAACGTGTTCTTTCCCCCCGCGACGGCGACGGGCGCGGGATTCTTCTTGTGGGCGAGCTTTACGATCGCGTCGGCGACGAGAGAGGGGCTCATTCCCCCCTGCTCCATGTTGGCGAGCGCGGCAGAGGCCTTCTTGACCGAAGAAGTGTACGCCCGCGCGTCCTCTTCGCCGTACACCCGCCTCGCATAGGTAAAATCGGTCGCCGTGCCCCCGGGCAGGAGCGCGCTCACCCGCACGCCCTGTTTTCTGAGCTCTAGATCGCTCTCGCGGGCAAGCATGACGAGCGCCGCCTTGGAAGAGGAATAGAATCCGTCGAAGGGAATGGGCATGTCCCCACCGAGGGAGCCCACGAGCACCGCCCGTCCGCCCCGTTTTTTGAGGAAGGGAGAGGCCGCCTTCAGCGTCTCCACCGCGCCGAAATAATTGACTTCAAAGAGATACCGATAGTCCCCGCTCTTGGCGTATTCGAGGGGAGCCGCCATCGAAAAACCCGCTGAATAGATGAGGATATCGATGCCGTCCGTCTCGGCGGCGATGCTCTCGACGGCGCGCTTGAGCTCCCCTTCCTGCGAGGCGTCGGCCTCGACCGTCTGCACCCTGTCCCCCTTGAAGGGCGTGCGGGAAATGTTGTAGACCCTGTAACCGCGTGCGGCGAGGCGGAGCGCGGTCTCCCGTCCGATCCCCGACGACCCGCCGACGACCACCGCCGTGCGTCTCTGCGGCGCGATCTTCTCTCTCTTTTCTTTTTCCATACCCAAATTATGGGCGATTTTACAGAAATCATACGACCCGCCCAATCAGAGCGCCCCCGACAATGCGTCATTCAGAGCACAGCGATGGATCCCGACGGTCGTTGTCGGACTTCGTTCTTCGGGATCCTTCGACACGCGCTTACGCGCGGCTCAGGATGATGCGGGGACACGGTTCGTGTGGTGATGCAGAAAACAAAGCGTTCGAAACAACATCGCCTCACCCCAATGCCACATCTAAAACCATCATTAGGCAGAAACCGAGCACGAGGCCGAAAGAGGCGAGCGTCTTGCTCTGCCCGAAACACTCGGGAATGAGCTCGGAGCAGACGACGGCGACCATGGCTCCCGCCGAGAAGGCGAGCGCCCACGGCAAAAGTCCCGTCACAAGCCCCGCAAACAGCGCTCCGAGGACGCAGGCGGGGATCTCGACCGCGCCCGACAGCGCCGAGAAGGCAAAGCTCTTCAGCGGCGAGAGCCCCTTTGCCCTCAGCGGAAAGGCGACGCAGAGCCCCTCGGGGAAGTTCTGGATACCGATGCCGAGCGCGAGCAGCAGGGCGGAGAGCACGGCGTGTCCCCCTCCCGCGACGGCGAACGCCACCCCGACGGCCATGCCCTCGGGGATATTGTGCATGGTCACGGCCAAAAACAGGAGCGCGTTCTTCTCGTCTCCAAACTTGGCCGCTCCCCTATGCCGCCGCCCGAGCAGGAGATCGGACCCGATGATAAAGGCCCCTCCGAGGAAAAAACCGAGCGTTACCGTGACATATGCGGGCAAAAAACTCTCATATGTAAGCGCGGGGAGCAGGAGAGAGAAGAAGGACGCCGCGATCATGATCCCCGCCGCCGCGCCGTTCAACAGGGTCAAGAGGGCGGGCCGCACCCCCTTCGAGAAGAACACAAAGGACGCGCCGAGCGCCGTGAGGGAAAAGAGCATGAGGGCGGCGAGAAACGCCTGTTCCCATGGCAAGAGTGCCGTAAACCACTGCATAAGCAGGACCTCCGCGGGTATTTCATAGGTACAGTCACCCCATTCTATGCAAAAAGGCGGCCCGTCCGTGCGCGGAGGTATGATTTGATTTTTTTGACAAAATTTTTCCGATTCATCTTGACAAGAAAAATCGGCGGTTGTATAATGAAAATAAGTAAAATCAGGGGGAATATTTATGGCAGCATTCGGTTTTATCACGCTGGTGTTGACGGGTTTCGTGTTCCTGTATTATTCGTACATCGCGAATCACACGGAAGAACATGACGTCTCCTTCTTCCTCAGCGTCGCGCTCATTTCGATGGTAATGAATCTCTTTACCAACGCGGGCGGCATCTTCGCACTCGCATGGCTCTATCTCGTCATCGACGTCGTATTCCTCGGCGTCGGCTGGCTTGTGGACCTTGAGAACTCCGTCGGGTTCTATACCTCCATCGGGCCTTGGTTCAAAAATACCTTTACGGACACACAGACGATCGGCTGGAAGGTCCTCTCCTTCGTCCTGTTCCCCGCGGGCATCGTGCTCTATTTCGTCAACTACAACGGCAACAACACCCTCGCAAAGACGTGCGGAAGGGCCGCGTGGTTCGGGTGCCTCTGCGTGCTCCTGCTCCTCTGGGCGATCCTCGGCATCGCGCTTTGATCTGTCGGACATCATCCCGCTCCCCGTTCGGGGGGCGGTTTTTTGTCGCCTTCTCCCTTTTCTTCCGTGATTTGGAAGAGGTTTTTTTTGCCCACCCCTTTACAAAATTGCCGAACTATAGTATGATATAAGAAAAAAGTACAGCAGGAGAAGATCATGGCCGATAAGAAAAATACCGAAGAAAACGGCACAAAAATGACCATCTATGAATACGAGCAGAAGTATGTGCGGCGGCAGAACGTCAAGGGCGCGAAGGTGTTCTTGCGCATCTTTGCGGCCATTCTCGGCGTGTTCCTGTTCGTCCTCTTGTTCCTCGTCGCCATGCGGGTGTACGACCTCAACCGGTACGCGGGATATGCGGCGGGCGCCGTCTGCCTCGTCCTCTACATCTTCATCTTCCTCATCCCGCTCATCAAGATCATGCGGGCGCCTTACTTCATGACCAACGTCAACGCGCAGACGGCCTCTTCCGCACAGCGTCACAACCGTAAAGTGCGGCAGGACATCGCCGACAAGATGATCGGCCTCACGGCACAGGTCGAGGGAGTAGGCTGGTACGATTCCGAACTCATCGGCAAGCTCGTCATCGCACGCAACACGGGCGACGACGGGGCGCTGAAGGAGACGCTCACCGCCCTCTATAAGGGCTCGATCAAGAAAACGGCCAAGTCGCTCATCATGAGAAGTTCCATGCGCTCGGCGATGTATTCGGCCCTCTCGCAGTCCGAAAAGATCGACGCCGCCCTCGTCATCGCCGTCAATACGCAGCTCATCAAGGACCTCGTGTTCCTGTACGGGTTCCGCCCCTCGGACGTGCGGCTCGCAAAGATCTTCGTGGGCGTCATCAAGAATTCCATGCTCGCCCTCGGCCTCGGCGGGCTGAATGTGGGAAACGCCGTCGTCAAGACCATGGGCGACGCCGTCAAGGGCATTCCGATCCTCGGCTCGCTCATCTCCACCGTCGTCGATTCCTCGGTGCAGGGCCTCGCCAACGGGACGCTCACCGCCCTCATCGGATTCCAGACCATCAAGTACTTGAATCTCGAATACAATCTGCAGAACATACTCGACGGCATCGACGTCTCCGAATCGGAGGCCGAGCTGCAGGAGACCTGCACCGAACTCGAGACGCAGCTCAAGAAGAAGAAAAAGCTCGCCCCCGCAGTGTAACGCGCTCGTTTTGAGGCGCTGTCATCATCCCGCCCCGCGCGGCACGCGCTCATCCTGAGCCCTTATCTCGCCCTCCCCCGTTGAAGGGGAAGTGATCGAGCCGCCAAATCGCCCTCCCCCCGTTGAAGGGGGAGGGGTAGGGGAGGGGGTTGCCGTTCCCCATTGTCATCCCGAGCCGCGCATAAGCGCGTGTCGAGGGATCTCCATGTTTCCATTGTCATCCCGAGCGTGTCGAGGGATCTCCACCGCAATAGAGATTTCTCGACTGCGCCTTCGGCTCCGCTCGAAATGACATAGACCTAC
>CANREC010000113.1 GCA_947629535.1 uncultured Clostridia bacterium
CCCTTCTCCGCTCTAACATATGAAAAGGGAACAGGCCAAAACCTGTTCCCTTTTCATGGCGCAGAGAAAGGGATTTGAACCCTTGTATACATTCCTGCATAACACGATTTCGAATCGTGCGCGTTCAGCCGCTCCGCCATCTCTGCAAGGCTTTTTTATTGTACACGATTGTCCCGAAAAAAGCAATCGTTTTTTCACCGAATTTGAAAATTAAAAATTTGGATTTGATCGTAGGCCTCACGGACTGCGTTTGAGGAGATCCTTCGCTTCGCTCAGGATGACGCGGGGCGGGCGGAATGATCGGCGGGTCCTATGCTCATTCTGAGGCGTCCGCTGTCATCCCGAGCCGCGCGTAAGCGCGTGTCGAGGGATCCCACCGAAATAGAGATTTCTCGACTGCGCTCGAAATGACATAGACCCACGGGGCTCCGCCCGTTTGAGGAGATCCTTCGCTTCGCTCAGGATGAACGCGCGAAGCGGACTGCGCTTGATGGCAACCCCCTCCCCTGCCCCTCCCCCTTCAACGGGGGAGGGCGGGATAAAGGGTCAACATGACGCAGGGGCGCTCACATCTCCTTCATGCCGCGCTTGCCGTGGGAGAGCTTGCGGACGGACGTGCGGTGCTCTTCCCCCGCAAAGAGGCGGACAAGATTTTTCCTGTGCGCCGTCCATGTCAAAACGTTCAGCGCAAGCAGCATCATAAAGCACATCACGACCCAGACATTCGCAAGATTTTCGCCGTATCTGAGCACAAAGATGACGCCCTGCCAGATCGACATGCCCGTGACGCCGAGCAGCGACCCCATCGAGCCCCACTCGGTGAGGGCGATGAACCCGACGATGCCGAAGAGCAGCACGACGAGGCAGATGAGAATGTTCCACGGATTTTCGCAGGAGAGACAAAACCAGAAGAGGCCCAATGTCGAGGCGATGCCCTTCCCCCCCTTGAACTTCATCGTCACGGGGAAGATGTGCCCGATGATGACGAACACGCCGCAGAAGTAGCGGGTGAAGTCGGAGATGAGGACGTGCGTGGCGCCTTCAAAGGCGCAGTTTCTGAAGATGAAGAAACTGATGATGGCGGGGATCCCCCCCTTGCAGGCGTCGAGCAGGAAATTCAAAAGTCCGATCTTGAGGCCGAACTCGCGGGAGATGTTCATCGTCCCGGGATTTCCCGAGCCGATCTTGTGCACGTCCTTCTTCTTGACCTTTGCGATGAGGACGGCAAAATTGAAACAGCCGATAAAGTAGCACACGACGGCCATCAATAAAAACCAATACCAGAGGTCGGAAAACGCGATGTAAGTCATTCTTTCTCCTTCTTGCCGCGTACCTGTATGCGGATGGGCGTGCCCGAGAAGTCATAGGCGCTGCGGATGACGTTCTCGAGATAGCGCTCATACGAAAAATGCATGAGCGTGTCGTCATTGACCTGCAGGACAAAGAGCGGCGGGCAAACGGCGACCTGAGAGGCGTAGAAGAGTTTCATGCGTTTGCCCTGATAGCTCGGCGGTTCGCTGACCCGCACGGCGTCGAGGAGAAGGTCGTTGAGGGGGCCCGTCGGCACGCGGAAACAGGCGTGGGCGTAGACCTCTTCGGCGACGGAGAGAACTTTTTCGGCCCGCTGTCCCGTCTTGGCGGAGATATAGACGGACTTGAAGTAGTCCATGAACTTGAGTTCCTGTCTGAGCTTTTCCTCGAACTTCTCCATGGTGTGGGTGTCCTTTTCGATGAGGTCCCACTTGTTCATGACGATGACGGAAGATTTGCCCTCGTCATGGACCATGCCGATGATCTTGACGTCCTGCTCGGTGATGCCCTCGGCGGCGTCGACGACGAGAAGGGCAACGTCCGCCCGCTTGATGGCGTCAAAGGCGCGGAGCACGGAGTAGTACTCGACGTCGTCCTCGACCGAACGTTTCCTGCGGATGCCCGCCGTGTCGATGATGGTATATTCCCTGCCGTTGCGCACGAAACGGGTATCGATGGCGTCGCGGGTGGTCCCTGCGATGTCGGTGACGATGGAGCGTTCCTCGCCGAGAAGTCTGTTGACGAGAGAGCTCTTCCCTGCATTGGGCTTTCCGACGACGGCGATCTTGAGGGAACCGTCCTCTTTGAGCTCCCCTTTCGGGAAGAATTCGACGGCCCTGTCGAGAACGTCTCCGATGCCCCTCGAATGCTCCGAGGACACGCCGAAGGGCTCCCCGAGACCCAAGGCATAGAACTCGAAGAGTTTTTCGGGAGAGTAGTCGTCGACCTTATTGACGACGAGGATGACGGGCTTTTTGCTCTTGCGGAGATAGTCGGCGACGTCCTCGTCGGAGGGGTTGAGGCCCTCGCGGGCGTCGGTGAAGAAGAGGATGACGTCGGCCGTCTCGACGGCGGCTTGCGCCTGCAGGGCGATCTGCTTCCACATGAGGTCCTCGCTCTTGAGCTCGATGCCGCCCGTGTCGATGAGCGTGAAGGGGCGGCCCCGCCACTCGCAAGAGGCAGTGATGCGGTCGCGCGTGACGCCGGGGCGGTTCTCGGTGATGGCGATCTTCCTGCCCGCCACTTTATTGAAGAAGGTACTTTTCCCCACATTGGGGCGTCCTACGATTGCAATTACGGGATCCATAAGACCATTATAGAAAAAAATCTTCGGTTTGTAAAGAAAAACGCGAAGATTTTTGAAATTTACCCGCCGCCCGCTGCCCCGCCCATTCTGAGCCCTCGCTCATTCTGAGCCCTCGCTCATTCAGAGGGAGCGTAGCCGAAGGGGAAGGATCCCATTGGACCTGCGGACTTCGTTTGAGGGGATCCTTCGACACGCCGCCTTTGGCGGCGGCTCAGGATGACGCAGGGGGCGCAGGGCGCGGGCGCGGAGACCCTGCAAACGCGTCATTCAGAACGCAGCGAAGGATCCCATTAGACCTGCGGACTTCGTTTGAGGGGATCCTTCGACACGCCGCCTTCGGCGGCGGCTCAGGATGACGCAGGGGGACTTCGTTTGCTGGGATCCTTCGGGCTTTGCCCTCAGGATGAACGGAAATGCAGAGACGCAGCCGAACGGAGTTAAAAAAATGCCTTTTTTACAGCATATCTTGATAATTTCGCATTCCGTACAGCACACGGACGACCTGTATTTCGTTGCCCGCGATACGAAAAAAAGCTATGTAATGATCGACGATAAGTTTGCGCAATGCTTTATCGTTTACATATTCATTATCCACAAGAGGACAGCTTTCGGGAAAGGCACAGACATTTTCAAATGCCTTTTCGAAGTCATCGATCAGGCCTGCCGCCGCAGACGGATTTTTCAGCTCATCGGAAATATAGGCAAAAATGCTCTCCATGTCCGCCTGTGCCAACGGAAAGATCTTCAGGCGAAAATTATTTGCCATATTTGCTCCTCATTGAATCGAAAAACTCCTTTCCGTCCATGGGAGCGGCGCCCCTGTCGGCCTCTTCGAGCCCTGCATTGATGAGTGCGGCCGCCTGCATCTTGGCGAACATTTCTTCATAGAGTTTTACGCTCATCATGACCGCCTCGCCGTATCCGTTTTTTGTGATGACGATCGGAACGGGGCTTTCCTTGCATGTTTTCATGATGCTTGCGGTGTTTTTCAGCTCATTGACGGGCAAAATTTTAGGCAAAGGTTGTGTCATACGGTCCCTCCGACTGAATTATGTTCTTATTACGGTCTTATTATACCATAATTTATGCCGATTGTCAACCTTATGACATTGAAAATTAAAAATTGTAGTAATACGCTCATTCTGAGGGAGCGTAGCGACCGAAGGATCCCATTGAACGCAGTCAACCAACCGCTCATTCAGAGCGCAGCGATGAATCCCGACGGTCGTTGTCGGACTTCGTTTGAGGGGATCCTTCGGGCTTTGCCCTCAGGATGACGCAGGAGCGCAGGGCAGGCACCCTACAATGCGTCATTCAGAGCGCAGCGAAGGATCCCGACGGTCGATGTCAGACTTCGTTTGAGGGGATCCTTCGGGCTTTGCCCTCAGGATGAACGGGAGGACTTCGTTTGAGGGGATCCTTCGGGCTTTGCCCTCAGGATGAACGGGGGGACTTCGTTTACGGGGATCCTTCGACACGCCGCCTTCGGCGGCGGCTCAGAATGACAATGGGGAGAGCAACCCCCTCCCCTGCCCCTCCCCCTTCAACGGGGGAGGGCGATTTGGTGGTC
>CANREC010000114.1 GCA_947629535.1 uncultured Clostridia bacterium
AATTTGGCGCATACCTGCGCCTTGTTGTCTTTCAAGGAAACGCAGTTCGTGGGGCGATAGGGCTATGGAATGCACAAAGCCGACCCCTCGAACGCATTTATTTTGCGTAGCAAAAGAAATCGTTCGAAACTATTTATCCTTATTCGTCTTTAAGATCTGCATAAAGACTTCGCTCGGGACCTCGACGGTGCCGATCTTGCGCATGCGCTTTTTGCCTTCCTTCTGCTTTTCGAGAAGTTTCTTCTTCCGCGTGATGTCGCCGCCGTAGCACTTGGCGAGAACGTCCTTTCTGACGGCCTTCACCGTCTCGCGGGCGATGATCTTTCCGCCGATCGCCGCCTGTACGGGGATCTCAAACAGCTGTCTCGGAATGGCGTCCTTCAGATTTTCGCAGAGTGTTCTGCCCCGCGCATACGCACGTTCCTCGTGGACGATGGTCGAGAGCGCGTCGCAGACCTCGCCGTTCAGAAGGATATCGAGCCGCACGAGGGGGCTCTTCTGATACCCCGCGATCTCGTAGTCAAAGCTCGCATAGCCCTTTGTGCGGCTTTTCAGCTCGTCGAAGAAGTCATAGACGATCTCGTTGAGCGGAAGGAGATATTCGAGTTTCACCCTTCTCGTGTCGAGATAGGTCATGTCCTTAAAGACGCCACGCTTGTCCTGGCAGAGGTCCATGACGGAGCCCAAATAGTCGGGCGGGGAATAGACTTCGGCCTTTACGATGGGCTCTTCCATGTAGTCGATCTCGGAGACGGGGGGGAGATGGGAAGGGTTATCCACATAGAACTCTTCCCCGTTGGTCTTGTGGACGAGATAGGAGACAGAGGGGGCCGTCGTGATGATGTCGAGGTTGGATTCCCGCTCGATGCGTTCCTGAATGATCTCCATGTGGAGAAGTCCCAAAAAGCCGCAGCGGAACCCGAACCCGAGCGCGACGGAGTTGTCGGGCTCGAAGGTGAGGGATGCGTCGTTGAGCTTGAGCTTCAGAATGGCCTCTTTGAGGTCGAGGAACTTGCTCCCGTCGAGGGGATAGATGCCGCAAAAGACGACGGGCTGGACTTTTTTGTATCCGGGCAGAGGGGGCGTCTCGGGAAAGTCGGCCGAAATGACCGTATCGCCCACGGCCACGTCCTCGATGGACTTGATGCTCGCCGCGATGTACCCGACTTCCCCCGCAAGCAATGCGCCCTTGGGCTGCAACTGCGGGGAGAACGCGCCGACCTCGGTCACGTCATAGACTTTGTCCGAAAGGCAGCCCTTGATCCTGTCGCCTACCTTCACGCCGCCGTCCATGATGCGCACGAAGAGGATGACGCCCTTGTAATTGTCGTAATAACTGTCGAAAATGAGAGCCTTGAGGGGAGCGTCCGTGTCTCCCTCGGGCGGGGGAACGAGTTTGACCACCGCCTCCAAGATATCGCGGATGTTTGTGCCTTCCTTGGCCGAAACGCAGGGGGCGTCGCTTGCGTCGAGCCCGATGACGTCCTCGATCTCTGCCTTGGTCTCGTCGATGCGGGCGGACTGAAGGTCGATCTTGTTGATGACGGGAACGATCTCAAGATCGTTTTCGAGGGCGAGATAGACGTTGGCGAGCGTCTGCGCTTCCACGCCCTGCGTCGCGTCCACGACGAGAATGGCTCCCTCGCACGCCGCAAGGGAACGGGAAACTTCATAGGTGAAGTCCACATGCCCGGGGGTGTCGATGAGGTTGAATTCATACTCCTGCCCGTCGAGGGCCGTATAGTACATGCGGACGGGGGCGAGTTTGATCGTGATGCCCCGTTCCCGCTCGATATCCATGCTGTCGAGGAGCTGTTCTTCCATGTCGCGCTTTGAGACCTGCCCCGTGAGCTCCATGATGCGGTCGGCAATGGTGCTCTTGCCGTGGTCGATATGCGCGATGATGCAGAAATTTCTTAAGTTTTTGTTTGGACGTGCCATGACATCATTATAGCTGATTTTTTGCAATATTGCAATGAAATTGAGAAACAAGAATGAAAAATGAACGCATAGCGTTCATCCTGACGCCCTTATCTCGCCCTCCCCCGTTGAAGGGGGAGGGGTAGGGGAGGGGCCCTCAAACGAAGTCCGTTGCCCCCGCGTCATGTTGAGCGTAGCGAAACATCCCGAGGAACGAAGTCCGACATCGACCGTCGGGATCCTTCGCCTGCGGCTCAGGATGAGCGCGGGGACTTCGTTCCCGCTTGCAAATTCCGCACAAATGTGCTAAAATGAGAATATGAGTGCCGAATTTTTGAAAAACATTCCCATCGCGCACAGGGGGCTCCACGACGAGACGAGGCCTGAGAACTCCCTGCCCGCCTTCCTCGCCGCCATCGGGCACGGCTATGCCATCGAGACGGACGTGCGGTTCACCAAAGACAGACAGCTCGTCGTCTTTCACGACGATACGCTCCTGCGCATGACGGGGGACCCGCGGCCCGTCTCCGAATGCGATCTTGCGGAATTGCTGCCCCTGCAACTTGGCGAAAAACCCGCACATATCCCTCTGTTTTCCGACTTTTTGCAGACGGTGGGGGGCCGCGTTCCGCTCCTCATCGAGATCAAGAACATGCCGCAAGTCAAGGCGGAAGAGATCGCCGCGGCGATGTATGCCTTTCTGAAGGACTACGGGGGAGAATACGCCGTGCAGTCCTTCAACCCGCTCTACGTCAAGGCGTACAAAAAGCTGTGCCCGAACATTCCCTGCGGCGTCTTGGGGACGGCGGAAAAGGGCGCGGCCAAGGGCCTTCAGGGGCATATTATCAAACATATGTCGCTGAATTTTTGGGTGAGACCCGATTTTATCAGTTATCGCAAAGAGGACCTGCCGCGGGGGAAGATCGGCCGTTTCCGCGGCGCGAAACTTGCGTGGGTGGTGCGCTCCGAGGACGAGGCGCTTTTCGCCCGCAGGTACGTTGACAACATCATATTTGAAGGATTTTTGCCGTAAACGGCAATTCCCCGCGCCGAGGGTCCGCCCCGCCGAGGGTCCCGCCGTAAAAAAGCCGCGGGGCGCATAGCGCCCCGCGGCGTTCAATTTCTCACATAAGTTGCAGATTTTACTGCCAATCGCAGACATTTACCCAGCTCGCGAGGAACTCCGCCTCTTCGGGCTTTTTCTTTACGGACTGTGAGGCCGCAACGATGGGCAGGATGCGCTGCACATACTGGATGGCCGTGTCCGTCTTTTGGCAGAAAAGATGCAGATATTTCTCCGCTATATCGTTCCGTTTCTGCAATTTGAAGATGAGATAGGTCCGTGCGGCGTCGGCCGAGCCGTTCCCCTGCGTCGCATGCGACCAGTCGATGATGTAGGGCGTCCCGTCCTTCGTGATGATGACGTTCGAGGGCTGAAAATCGCCGTGGCAGAGCTTGTTGTGGCGGGGCAGGCCGTCGAGCCGCACATGCAGGTCGTAGCGGACGGTCGCAGGGAACCCGCTCGCCGAGATCTTGGCGTGCATCTTGTCGCGCAGATGCCCCAAAAGAGGGACTTTCTCCTTGCTCATCTTGATCTGGAGATCGACGAAAAACTCGAGATATTCGTCGGTTTTTTCTGGATTTTTCTGCATGAGGTCCTCGAGCGTGTCCCCCTCGATGAACTCCCAGATGAGCGACCACTTTCCGTCGATGACCTCGACCCCCAAGACCTTGGGAATGTTGAGACCTGTCTCCTCGACGCGGGCCTGGTTGAGCGCCTCGTTGAGGATGCCCGACTTTGAATAGCTCCCGTCGAACGATTTGATGAGCCTGTCACCGTCGCGATAGAGTTTTTTGCCTGCGCTTTCGTGAATGAGTTCCATGGTTTCCTCCCTGTCCCGCGGAAAATCCCGCAATTCCTGTTCATGTACATTATACATCAAACGGGGCCGAAAGTAAAGCCCCGTTTTGCAATTTATGAACGTAATATGTAAATTTTTTCCATTTTCGGTGCGTTTGTCCTGCCCGTGTCCCGCTCAGGATGAGCCCTTATCTCGCCCTCCCCCGTTGAAGGGGGAGGGGTAGGGGAGGGGGTCGCCGTAAGGCAGACGGATGAGGGGCATTCTAAATCACGTCATGGTGAGCTTGTCGAA
>CANREC010000115.1 GCA_947629535.1 uncultured Clostridia bacterium
TGCGCTCACTCCTGTCGCAACGTGCCAAAAGTTCACAGGACTTTTGGCAGAATACGTTGCTCCACCCCACAGGGTGAAGGCTCTCTTTATGTCATTTCGAGCGAAGCCGAAGGCGTAGTCGAGAAATCTCTATCGCGGTAGAGATCCATCGACACGCTCGGGATGACACGTTCAGACGGAACAGCTCCCCCAGCGATACGTCATTCAGTGGGTGAGGACAAGGGCGGGTAACATTTAGAAATGCGACGATATGTTTTGACATATCCGACCGCATCGCACCATTCGACCGCTTTCCGTTCTTTTGAGCGCGCAACACATTGGTACACGCCAAAAAACTCATATTTCCCCTTTCGATTTTTCGCAAAAACAACACGGGTCGTCATCTCGGAATAATCATGGAGAAAATCATGCGTTTGATATTCCCAAAGTTCCTCGATCGTGTCATTGTTATTGGAAAAATTATTGGCCCATTGTCCACCTCTTTGGGCATTCAGATTGCTATAAGCGATGCACCAAACGCTGTATCCCTCCTGCGTAGCTTCACGGGCATACAGAGGTTGCCCCCTCTTTCCGAATTGCGACGATTGGTCCATGTCCCAACCGAACGCCGCGGCATATTTTTTGTAAATATCCCCGCTGTCTGTGCCGCATTCCTTGCCGTTAAGCAGATATGTTTTGTTGACGTTTTTCATTGATTTCCTCCTTGTTTTTCGTGATATATCTTTGATTTTTTTCCACAAGAACTATGATTTTACCCTCAAAAAACCGTCTTTTTTTCGTATATTTCAAATTTGATAGTAAAGGGGGAATTTAAGTTGCCTTGTAGTTACACGTACGTCGCTTTCATCATGATTGTGAAAGGTCTTGCTGAATATCTGCCAATTAAAATCGCGGTAAAGGAAACGATACCAATGCTAAAGACAATTTTCAAGTTTCTATAAATGCGTTTATCTTCATATTGTCTGATCATTTAATTCTCTCCGTAAAAAAAGTGCGCCAACCGAAGTTAAGCGCACTGCAAAACGCAAACTCCGATTGTCGCCAAACAAGTTTATATACGGTACAGTTCCTCAACGTCCATATATTAGAATTTGCGTTTTTGCTAAATCCAAATATGAACGTTGTAAGGGCAGAATATACTTCCCCCTTCAAATCAAAATTACATGAAAAAAACTGTACGCCTCCTTCAAAAAGAATATAAACTTGTTTGGCATATTTATTATACCATAAAACAAGCCGTTTTGTCAAGAGGGGCAAAATTTTTTTGAAATGATGAAAAATTTATTGAGAAAAGTCGTGTTTGGGGTGGCCTCTCCCGCCCTGTCCGCGCATTCTGAACATCCCGCCCCGCTGTTCTAAATCACATCATGTTCTTCCAAGCGCGGCACGAGGAGCGTAGCGACGAAGTAGCTCCGTTGAACCATCACCTTATTTCTTTGCTGCGGTGATCCTTCGACACGCGCTACGCGCGGCTCGGGATGACAATGGGGAACGGCAACCCCCTCCCCTACCCCTCCCCCTTCAACGGGGGAGGGCGATTTGGGGCCTTAGGATGAGCGCATTTCGTTCATGCAGAGCGTAGCGATGCATCCCAGCAAACGGGCGGCGCTCCGTAGGTCTAATGAGATCCTTCGCATTCGCTCAGGATGAACGGGGGGCCTCAGGATGAGCGGGGGGGTCGCAGGATGAGCGGGGCGGGCAGAATGAACTTGGAAACTCAAACATCGATCGCGTTTCAGCCCGTTAAATCGCGCTTGAACTGCGAAATGATGCGGCTCTCGATGCGCGAGATCTGCACCTGCGAGACCCCGATCGCCTTGGCGACTTCGCTCTGCGTCATGTCCCGAAAATATCGCAGTACGACGATCTTTTTGTCCCGCTCGCTCAGTTTTTCGATGGCCTCTTTGAGTACCATGCGGTCGATCATGTCCTCGGGATCGTCCTTTGACGGCAGTTTTTCGGCAAGCGTTGCCGATCTTTCGTCCTTATACTCCCCTTCCTCGTCGATGGAGACGGGCATGCGTCCCGAGCCGAGCGTAAACACGACTTCGCCCTCTTCCATGTGGAAGGCCGCGGCGAGCTCCTTGACCGTCGGCTGGCTGCCGTGCTCCACCGTATAGTGTTCGATATATCTGTTGATCTCCCGCGCCGCCTTCTTGAGCGCACGCGAGACCTTGACGCTCCCGTCATCCCGCAAAAAGCGCTTGATCTCCCCTGCGATCATCGGCACGGCGTAGGTGGAAAAGCGCACGTCAAAGCTCTCGTCAAAGCCCATAATGGCCTTGAGGAGCCCCATACAGGCGAGGGAATAGAGATCGTCATACTCCACGCCCTTGCCGAGGTACCGTTTCACGATGCTCTTCAGAAGGGAAGCATTGTTGACGAGCAGCGATTCCTTGGCCGCATTCTCCCCCTGTTTCGCACGGCGGATGAGTTCCTTCGTCTCCGCATCACCGAGCATCGCTCGCCCCTGCGGCAAAGTCCTTATACATCGTCACCTTTGTCCCCTTCCCCGCGGCGGAGCTGACCGAAAACCCGTCCATGAAGGACTGCATGATGGTGAACCCCATGCCCGAGCGCTCCTCATTTTCGAGCGTCGTGAAGAAGGGTTCAAGCGCCTTTTTGACGTCCTCGATGCCCGCTCCGTCGTCGGAAATTTCAATATGTATGCGGTTGTTTTCCGATTTGCAGGCGAGCGTGATCCAGCCCGTCTTTCCGCGATAGGCATGGACGATGCAATTGGTGACGGCCTCGGAGACCGCCGTCTTGACGTCGGAGAGCTCGTCGAGCGTGGGGTTCAGGGGCAGCACAAAGGCGGCGACCGCATTGCGCGCGAACACCTCGTTTTCGGACTTTGCGAGAAATTTCAGACACATCTCGTTCATACGCTCTCCTGCAGCTTGGGCATGATGGCGTAGACGCCCGAGAGGGATAAGATCTTGTCGGCGTTGACGTCGGGATTCTCAAGAAACATGCCCATATCATATTTTTTCAGGCGGCGGTATCTTCCGATCAGAAACCCGATGCCCGTCGAATCCATGAATTTGACCCCCGAAAGATTAAAGACCGCCCGCGAAAGCCCCGCGTGTTCATCGATCAGCTTGTCCGCAGCCTCTCTGACGTCGGAGACCGAGTGTTCGTCCAGCTCGCCCGAGAGATAGATATAGAGGGAACTGCCGGCCGTGCGCCCCTGCATTTTCATAGGAGACCTCCCCGTGATGTTTTTCGGTATCGATAAAAGAATTATAACAGAGAACCAAAGTCGCTTTTTGTCGGAATGCGGGGAAGAAAGAAAGAGTTCGTCGAAAAAAAGTTTCTTCAAAATTCCAAAATAAGCGAAAAATCACTTGACTTTTGGCGGTATTTATACTATGATAGACAAGCATTCGGTGTGACGGCGTATCGTGGGCCTTTAGCGCAGTGGTTAGAGCAGTCGGCTCATAACCGATCGGTCCGCGGTTCGAATCCGTGAAGGCCCACCACCTCGTCGACGCGGGACGAATTTCGCAAGCGTCCGCCTGCGGCAAACGCTTTGCTCTAACGTCCGCGTCTCCTCTTCCCAAAAAATCTTGCTACGCAATCTTTTTTGGGAGCCCTGTAGGAGAGTTACGTTATAGCCAAACGGCAAACGCTTTGCTCTAACGTCCGCGTCTCCTCTTCCCAAAAAATCTTGCTACGCAATCTTTTTTGGGAGCCCTTTGAGGGGACATGTGCGGCCGACGGCCCTCTCCCCCGCGTCATCCTGAGAGAGCGTAGCGACCGAAGGATCCCGAGGAACGCATGTCCGCGTCTCCTCTTCCCAAAAAAATACTTCGTCTTTTTTTGGGAGCCCTGTATGGGGCAGAGGATATCGCCTCGCCCCCTCCCGAGGAGGGGGATGCCGCAAAGCGGCCGGGGGTGGGCAACGGTACAGATCCCGTCAAATCGATTCATTTTGGCCCAGTAGCTCAGTTGGTTAGAGCGCCAGCCTGTCACGCTGGAGGTCGACGGTTCGAGCCCGTTCTGGGTC
>CANREC010000116.1 GCA_947629535.1 uncultured Clostridia bacterium
ATCGTGAGTTTGAAGTTGTGATTATGCATCCATACCGGTGGAAACAACAACCTTTGCCGTACCTGCCGCCTGTTCTGCACCAAAGCGGACATTGACGGTAGTGAGTTCGCCCACCGATAAGGTGTACTTCTGCGTGAAGGTGTAGCCCTTATAGGTGCCTTCCGCCGTGCAGGTCATAGCCATCGTGACAACGATATCTTCGCCCGTCCAATTGAACTCGACGCGATAGTCGCAAGCATTTTCAATTTCCTTTACGATATCCCAATTGAGCGCAACGGTTGTGTTGTTGCTCATTCTGATTTCGTTCTGCTTGCGCGAATCTTCGATCAAGTGAGAACCCGAATTGTTATCGAAGTACCAGCCATAAGCGTCTGTACGCATCGTTGCGGAAGTGGCTGTATTCAAAGTATCGACTTCTGCAATCAAGGAGAACCATGCATCCGTGGTTGCTGCTTTTGTCTGCGTGCCATACACAACGATCTTGGCGCCCTTCTTAAAGCCTTCTTGCGCCCATTTGTTGGTCGCGAAACCGCCTGCTTCCCAAGTAATTTCAAGAGCGGTGCCACCCGTTACGCCGGCTGCGGGCTGAACCGCACTGCAGTACTTGCACTGGCCGTTCTCATAGGCGTGGGTGTGTGCGGGATTGAGTGCGCCGCATGCGCAGTAGAGCGTACCCTCGGCCTTCAGATCTTCGCCCTTGTTGTAGGTGTGCGTGGTGTGGGCGGGATCGAGAGCGCCGTCATCGGGGCAGCGGTGCGTCGTTTCATCATACTTATGCACGTGCTTGGAGAGCGCCGCAGGGACCTTTGCGTCCTTCGGAACGATCGTGGAGACGTTGGATGCGGTGAACATGTTGCCATCCTGGTGGAATGCGATGTAGTACACATCAAGCATGTTCGCGGCAGTGATCGTCACCGTGACCGTGAAGTCGAGCACATCGCCATTGACAAGGTGAAGTTTGATGACAAACTGGGTCGCGTCGGTGTAGTCGAACGTGTAGGTGAGGGTCGCGCCGTCAAGGTTCGTCTTCACAGCCGCTTCGATCGCTTCGAACGAATAGACGAAGGCATCGTTCTTCGCATCCTTGAACGAATAGACTGCGTTGAGGCCGAGCGCCTTGTTGTCTTCCTGTACAAAGTTATCGATACGATAGCCCTGTGCGTTCGTATCTGCCTTGTCGGTAAGGCCGGGTTCGGGAAGGTCCCAAACATTCTTTTCATTCGAGAGGTTGGTACCCGTGATCTCATAGAGGCCGCCCTTGCTTACGAAGCCGAAGGTCTCCCACTGAAGTTCGGTCCAGCCGGCGTAAGCGCCTGCCGTGCCTTTGCCCCAGCTCTGCGTCGAAGTCTGCTCGTACTTGGTAGCGCCGCATTCGTTCTTGCAGGTGTACATCTTGTCGTAGCCGTTGAGCTGTTCCGTCGTGGCGTCCGTCTTCTCTTGCCATTCGTGACCCTTGACGGGGATCGACGAAAGGTTGAAGTAGAAGGCTTCGTTTGCAGCTTTGTAGCCCTTGACGCCCGCAAGAGCGCAGGTAGCTTCGCGGAGCGTCGCTTCGGTCTCCTGTGCGACTTCGGTCTTTTCGATCTTTCTCTGTGCGTCGACAAGATAGTAGAACCCGGTGTTATCGTTCTGGAAACCGTAAGGGGTAGCGGCTTCCACTTTCAAACCACTGAGGTCGATCGTGACGACATAGAGCTTGAGATCGCCCGCCGCGCTGTAGACGAGCGTTGCGGCCTTTGTGAGGATGTTGCTGTTTTCGAACGACTTGCCGTCCGCCTTCGGCGTGATGTCGTAGATGCCGAGGTCGGCCGCAGCCGTAAGTTTGCCCGCATTGACGTTGAGCATGAGGGACGCTCTCGTATTGGTGATGAGAACGAGTTGATTGCCGTTTGCGGTAGCGTACCAAGCGGTGCTGCCGATTTCCGTGCCGCCGCTGACTTTCACGACTGCATCGAAGACGTTCCTCGCAAGGAGGTTGCCCGCTCTCTCGAGACGGATCTCAACGCCCTTGATGACCTTGGTGAGGTCTGCCGCAGCCTTGGTGAAGGTAACGGTCGCCGTGGTGCCGGTGATCGCCGCCTGTGCGGAATAACCGTTGCCGAAATCGACCTTGCTCGCGAGCTCGGAGAGCTTCTTGGAGACGCCGCCGATGTTGAGTTCGTCGCTATTCTGCACGTTGGTGTAAGCGATCGTGAAGGTGCCTTCTGCGATCGTGAGTTCGTCGTAACCTGCGACGGTCGCAACGACGTCGGAGACAGCAAGGTCGTTGAGGTCGATCTTGATGTCGGCCTGCATCGTGCTGGCCTCGTAGTTGGTGAAGAAGATATACGCTTCCTTGAGGCCGCTCGCGATGGGAAGATACACATCCACGGTCTTGCGGTCTTCGGAAAGGGTCGCGGTCATCCCTGTGATTGCCTTGCCCGTCGCATCGCCGAAGCCGCTGATGAACGCCGTCGAAACGAGAGCCTGTTTGAAGGTGATCTTGAAGGATGCGTAGTACGTGCTGTCCTTCTTCGCAGCGATGCCGCTGAGAGCAAGAACTGCGTTCGTGCCGCTGACGGAAGCCTTGTATTCGATCGCGGTAGGAGCGTCGTTTTCTCCGATCTTGACGGATTCCGCCTTCTCGATCGCGCTGTTGGTAAGGCGGGATATCGTGACGTTGACCTTGTCGTCGACGAGGTGCACAACGTTGTTATTCTGCTGCTTACCCATGAGTTTGACGGTGTACCTGCCCGCATTGGGATCGACCGTGACCTTGGTGGTGTACTCGAAGTAAGGAACGCTGTGGAAAGCGACCATATCGGACGACCAAAGCTGTGCGGTAGTCGTGATGACGTTGTTCTCGCGGATGACGATGAAGCGGAACGTGCCGCCCTGCTTCGCCTCGTTGAAGTTCGTCTCGTCGATCGTGGTGCCGTAACCGTTGACCCAACCGTTTGCGGTGTTGTAAGGGTGATCCTCGGTGATGAGGCTGCTCGAGAACCTCTCGTAGCCGTTCCCTTCGCCGAATTCATCGATCCCTTCCGCGTAAGGAATTCTGCTGGTGTTCCATTTGAAGTTGGTCCACACCGCATAGCCGTCTTGCGTGGTGTGCCACGTGCCGTTGGTGTTTTCGTCGTTGCCCACTTCATCCCAACCTGCGCCGTCCGCTTCCTCGATCATGATCGCGAGCACGGAGCCGAAGCCGGTCTCGGTGATG
This sequence comes from uncultured Clostridia bacterium, assembly GCA_947629535.1. Taxonomy (GTDB): domain Bacteria; phylum Bacillota; class Clostridia; order Christensenellales; family Borkfalkiaceae; genus Gallimonas. The sequence continues at coordinate 3,200 of CANREC010000116.1, forward strand.
TCGTCGGCGTACTGGCCGGTGAAGGTGAAGACGTCGCCTTCCGTGATGTTATAGCTCGGATGGCCTACAGGGAACCAGTTCGCGTTGCTCTTGATGGAAGTGTTTACAGTGATCGCGCCGCCGCAAAGGTCGCAGACATTGTCGCCGTCGGCGTCGATGTGCTCGCCGCCCGCAGCCGCTGCATTCGCGTAGAAGATGACATCATCGCCATCCTTGATCTCCCAAGCATAGAGGCCTTCTTCGTAGCAGTTGCCGCCCGCAGTCGAAATGACCTTCGGCGTGCCGCTGACGGTAACTTCGGTGATGTTCTCGCCCGAAACCTTGGTGATCTTTGCGGGAGCCGTCTTCGCGTCGAAGAGACCGTCGACAAAGTTGACATAGTAGTCGCCTTCGATGCCGAAGGATGCGACGTCGATCGTGAAGAGGACGTAAGCGCCCTTATCGGTATCGCGGCTGTCGCCATAGGTGCCGATGACGGTAACGTCGCCCGTCACGCCCGCGGGAGCGTTGGTGAGGACGAGCTCGCCGTTCGCAACGCGGTAGGAGACGGTAATGAGACCGTACTTCTTGAAGTTCTCAAGATCGCCGTCGTTGAGGTTGAGCGTGAATTCGCCGCTGATGGCGCCGTCCTTGACGTCTTCCATCTCGAAGACTTTGAGGACGTTGAACGTGCCTCTCTCGGCATAGCCGTAGTAGCCGTCCACAGGGCTCTGCAGCTGATACTTGGACGCATCGACCGTCATGTTGTAATCGATGGAATCGACAATGCTGTCGG
>CANREC010000117.1 GCA_947629535.1 uncultured Clostridia bacterium
AGGCCTCAGGATGAGGGAGGGGCGGAAAGAAAAAGACGGACTTGTGTCCGTCTTTTGTTTACTTCTTCTCGACAGGCTCGGGTACAACTTCCTTCCCATCATACCAGCCGCAGTTTCCGCAAACTCTGTGGGCCACTTTGAGCTCATGGCAATGCGGGCACTCTACGAGCGTCGCCGCAGTCGCCTTATAGTTTGCAAAGCGCTTATTCGTTCTGCTTTTGGATTGTTTTCTCTTGGGAACAGCCATCTTACACCTCTCAATGTCGTTTATTCAGATTCTTCTTCCGCGCAGGTCCCGCACAAAAGACGCGGCGGGAGCGCAAACATGACGCTGTCACGCAGAAATTCCCTCAGATCGATGAAACCGTTTGAATAGCCGTACTCTTCATCCTTGGGAACAGGGGCGAACGTCCCTTCCGCGCCGCAAACGATCTCCTTCTCCGCCTCGGCCAAACACCTCGAGCAGAGCCCCTTGAGGGAAAAGGAGAGTTTCCCCGTCACTTCGGCTTTGTCATCCGCGAAGATCTCGTATCTGAGCGCGGCCGTCACGGGCGAAGAAAATTCAACATAGGGAATATCGATGAGATCTTGCTCTGCCTCGAAGGCAAATTCGAGCTCCCCCGTAAAATTTTTCCTCGCAACAGCGTTGCGGACGTCGATCCTCGGAATCATTTACTGTCTAATTATATTTTATTTGCCCGTATCTGTCAATCGATTTTGGCGGGATTTCGCGCTCTTTTTCGCGATTTCGGGAAAAATCAGAGGAGCGCCGCCGTCTCGCGGGCGATGACGAGCTCTTCATTGGTCGGGATGACGAGGATCCTGACCTTGGAGCCCTCGGCCGAGAGGTCGTGGATGGCCCCGTCATTCTTGTAGAGATTCTTCTCCTTGTCGAGCTTGACGCCGAAGGTTTCGAGCCCATCGCAGACCCCTTCGCGGACGGAAGGCGTGTTCTCCCCCACGCCCGCCGTAAAGACGAGGACGTCGAGCCCGCCGAGCGCCGCCATGTACGCGCCGACGTACTTCTTGCAGGCGTAAGAGAACATGTCAAGGGCGAGCTGTGCCCGCTCGTTCCCGCTCTCGGCCGCCGCACAGAGGTCGCGGAAGTCGGACGAGACGCCCGAGATCCCGAGCATGCCGCACTTCTTGTTGAGATAGGTCATGCCCTCGGAGAAGGTCAGCCCCTTCTTGTTGCAGAGGAATTCGACAGCCGCCGCGTCGATGTCGCCGCTGCGCGTCCCCATGGGAACGCCCGCAAGAGGCGTAAAGCCCATGGACGTATCGATGCACTTCCCCCCCTTCACGGCCGAGATCGAGGACCCGTTGCCGAGATGGCAGGTGATGATGTTGAGCTCCTTGGGGTCCTTTTTGAGGTATTCCGCCGCCGCCTGCGAGACATATTTGTGCGAGGTGCCGTGGAATCCGTACTTTCTGATCTTGTACTTCTTATAGTCCTCGTAGTCGATGCCATAGAGATAGGCGTAGGGCGGCATGGTCGCGTGGAAGGACGTATCGAACACCATTGCCATCTTCTTATCGGGCATGATGGCGCGGCAGGCGTTGATGCCGAGGATGGCGGCGGGATTGTGGAGGGGCGCGAGCTCGGAGAGCGGCTCGAGCAGCGCCATCGTCTCGTCGGTCACGGGCGTGGTCTTGGTGAATGTCTCGCCCGAGGCAACGACGCGGTGCCCGACGGCGTCGATCTCATCCATCGACTTGATGACGCCCGCCTGCGCGTCGACGAGCTCCTTGAGCACGAGGGAGATGGCGGCGGTATGGTCGGGAAGGTCCTGCTCGACGACGAAGGTCTCGCCGTGAGCCTTGTGGGTGAGCTTGCCGCCGTCGATGCCGATGCGCTCGCACCCGCCCTTCGCGATGACCTCTTCGGTCTCCATGTTGATGAGCTGATACTTGAGGGAAGAACTCCCTGCATTGATGACTAAAATTTTCATGATATCACTCCGAAAATCAAGAATTTAAGAATTAAGAATTGCGGCGTGGCGCTCATTCTGAGCGCAGCGAAGGATCTCATTAAACCTACGGACTTCGTTCTTCGGGATCCTTCGACACGCCGCCTTCGGCGGCGGCTCAGGATGACGCGCGGGGCAGGATGACGCGGGGGGCAGGATGACGCGCGGGTGGGCCCTCGCGCGTCCGCGGGCCGAGCAAAGAAATGTTCGAAATCATTCCGATCCCCTTGCCTTAGGCGGAATTTACTTCCGCCGTAGGCGTCCCCATTTGGCGCATACTTGCGCCTTGTTGTCCTTCAAGGAAACACGATCCGTGGGGTGATAAGGTAAGGGAATGCACAATGCTGACCCCTCGAACACTTTCTTTTCGTAGGCCCGCGAGATCCTTCGACTACGCTCAGGATGACGCGGGGGGCAGGATGACGCGCGGGTGGGTCCTCGCGCGTCCGCGGGCCGAGCAAAGAAATGTTCGAAATCATTCCGATCCCCTTGCCTTAGGCGGAATTTACTTCCGCCGTAGGCGTCCCCATTTGGCGCATACTTGCGCCTTGTTGTCCTTCAAGGAAACACGATCCGTGGGGTGATAAGGCTATGGAATGCACAATGCTGACCCCTCGCTCGAATTTATTACGACGACGCCACCCGCCCCCTCAAAGGGGGCAGGCAAGGCGGAGGAGCAAGAAATCGAGCGAATTTACTTCGCCTGCAAAGCCGTGATCGCCACGGCGCAGACGATGTCCTCGGCCTTGCAGCCGCGGGAGAGGTCGTTGAGGGGTTTTGCAAACCCTTGGCAGATGGGCCCGATGGCCTGGAATCCACCCAGCCGCTCTGCGATCTTATAGCCGATGTTGCCCGCCTGCAAGTCGGGGAAGATGAGCACGTTCGCATGCCCTGCGACCGTCGACGCGGGCGCCTTGAGCTTTGCAACTTCGGGCACGAGGGCGGCGTCGAACTGGAGCTCGCCGTCGAGCTGAAGGTCGGGCGCCTTCTCCTTGGCGATGCGCGTCGCTTCCTGCACGAGCGTCACGAGGTCGTGCTTGGCGCTGCCCTTCGTCGAGAAGGAGAGCATGGCGACCCGAGGGGTGAGCCCCGCGATCTCCTGTGCGCTCTTCGCCGTCGCGAGGGCGCAGTCGGCAAGTCCCTCGGCGGTATAGGTGGGATTGAGGCCGCAGTCGGCAAAGACGAGCATGTTGTCCTCGCAGTACTTGTTGCCGCATGCGGGCGCGACCATGAGGTTGAAACTCGACACGGCCGAGACGCCGGGGGCCGTCTTGATGATCTGGAGCCCGGGACGGAGCGTGTTCGCCGTCGAATGGCATGCGCCCGAGACGAGCCCGTCAACGTCCCCGTTCTTGAGCATGAGAGCGCCGAAGAAGGTGCTGTCCTTGGCCTGCTCGAGGGCCTGTTCTTCCGTCATGCCCTTGGCCTTGCGGAGCTCATAGAGGAGCTTTGCATATTCCCCGAGCTTTTCGCTCGTCGCGGGGTCGACGATCTCGATCCCTTCAAGGTTCACATCGGGATTGCGGCCCGCGATCTCTTCGGCGTTGCCGAGGAGCACGATGCGGGCGATACGATCGCGCACGCACTCTGCCGCCGCCTTGACGACGCGGCTGTCCTCACCTTCGCAGAGGACGATCTTCTTGTTGAGGGCGATCGCCTTTTTCTTGATGTCGCCGACGACCGTGCCGCTGTCGGCAAGTTCTCTGAATGCCGATTTCAATTTTTCACCGAAACCCATTTTTGTTTTTCTCCGTTGAACGCTTTATTTTTCGCTCCGCATCGTGTATAATGGAATGCGGAGGAAATCTTTCCGTCATATTATACAACAAACATTCGGAATTGTAAAGAAGAAAAATGAAGTTCTGTGCGATAATTTGCGAATATA
>CANREC010000118.1 GCA_947629535.1 uncultured Clostridia bacterium
GGCGCCCGACATCGTGCCCTGCCCCAATGGCGGATATTGGCTCTACACCTGCGTCGTCGACGGCGCGGGGGACAGCGAGGGCATGCAGCTCTCCGGCGGCAACTATGCCCGTGCGTGCATCCTTCTCTACTGGGCGAAGAACATCTACGCGGGCGCCTTCACACCCGTCAAAGACAGTAACGGTGACCCCGTCGTTCTCATGCAATCCTCCATCAGGCGCGGGGAGAGCGAGAAGGACGTCAACGGCATCGACCCGCAGATCATCTATTCCCCCGACGGAAAGATGTACATGGCGTACGGCTCCTTCGGCTCGGGCGACTACATGATCGAGCTCGACCCTCAGACGGGCATGCGCAAGGACGGCAAGGGCTGGCAGACGCACGAGACCATCCGCAAGTACATCGATTCCAATGCAGATAACAACAAAAAGACGGAGATCGTCGACCCCGAGAACATTCAGGAACTCTTCAACAAGACGCCCGAAAAGGTAGGTTGGGAGCATCCCTACTACGGGAAGAACATCTCCCGCGAGAACATGGAAGCGCCCGTCATCGCACGGCACGACAACGTCGTCCTCATGGACGAAAACGAACAGCTCCTCGAGGGCAGCGGCAAGACCTATTACTACACCATGCACTCCTATGACGGCCTCGGCGATAACTATCAGATGTGGGGCGGCAGGAGCGAGGACGTCTGGGGCCTCTACAAGTCCGTCGGCGGCGGCATCGTCTACAACAGCGGCATCGGCAGTTCCCAAAACGAAGGCAACAAGTATATGGGCGCCTTCAAGTGGTCGGGGAAGGCCGCGGGCATCACGGAATATGACATCATCCTTCCCGGCCATAACGACCTCTACACGACGCAGGACGGCGTGAACCTCGCGGCATACATCACCCGTCTGCCGCAGGGCCCGACGAACACGGGGCTCTTCGTGACGCAGGTCCACCAGTATTACCTCAACAGCCTCGGCCACATCGTCATCAATCCCAACCGCTACGGCCTCGAGATCGACAGGACGGTCACCGAAGAGGAACTTCTCAAGTACACGAAGAAGGACGACAAGGGCTACGAGTTCAAGATGGTCGTCATGATCAACCAGCGCGACACGGCGAGCGGCGACTTCTCCAACATCCAGAACGTCTCCCGCAACGTCTACCTCAAGGAGGACCATACCATCACCGAAGAGAACGGCACTGCGCTCGGCACCTGGAAGATGTACGGCAAGGGCTACATCAAGTTCACCTTTGACGCCGATCTGAAGGGCTCGAACGGAAAGGACAGCGGCAACAAGATCTTCTACGGCGTCGTCCGTCCCGCATGGCTCGGCGACCAGAACAAGTCGGGTTTCACCATCACGACGCTCGGCAGCGACGAGGGAACGACCCGCAGCATGGCGATGTTCATGAACAACTATTCGACCCTTTCGGGCGGCGACCTCGAGGGCTGATCGAAAAACAAGATCCGCGCACTTATGCTCGCATAAGTGCGCGGTTTTTTATAATTTGGCGGTCCGCTCATTCTGCCCCGCCTGAACCACAGTGACCGTCAAAGTGCCTTACGAATCAAGACGATCGATGAACAAAACAACACGCTCGTTGATCTTTTTTTGCCCTTAAAAAGAAATCAACGAATGAAATTCACACAAACAACGTCAAAAATTCATTGGTGTATGTGCCGCTCAGGGCATTGTAGAGGTCGTTCGCGCGGATGTCGGCAGTGAAACAGTCGAGCGCGTCCTTCTTGAGCAGCGCATAGTCGCTCTTCCGTGCGATCAGCGGGATGCTGCCTGCGAGAGAGGAGAGGATCTCCTCGCCGCCCTGCTCTTTGACGGCGAGCACGTTGGCGTAGAGGGGAGAGGAGAGAAATCTCTTCACATCTTTCAGCGTCACGCCCAAAAAATTCTGGATGAGGATGCGTCTGAGCCGCGACAGCGTGTAGCGTTTGGAGACGGATTTTGCGAGCAGGGTATCGTAATCGGGATTGGTCTTTGCCATGGAGACGAGCCTGTTTTCAAGCCCTTCGGCGCAGTCGGGCGTGAGCGCGATCGCCTGCCGTTCCGCACGGAAGAGGGCGACGAGCGCCGCCTGTTGATAGGGGATCCCGCGGAAATTTTCGGTATCTTCAAGGACGTCGGAAGGCAAGACGGATTTCAGAAGTTTTTTCTCCTTTTTTCCGCCCCGCAAAAGGGCCGCGCGGATGGCCGAAGAGGAAGAAAAGCCTTCCTTGAGCTCCCCGTCGCCGTGGTCAGCCGTGCGCAGCACGGGAAGGGGCGTGATGGCGCTCTTCTCGGCGAGAAGGGCGCGGCAGTATTCGATGCCGAGGATGTTGTTGGGTGTGGAGAGGAACTTTTCGTCGACGCTTTCTCCCATGCCGAGTACGGCGGCGTTTCGGGCGCGGATGTAGGACGTGCCGTCCTTGAGATTTTCCTTCAGCGCCGCCTTGAAGGCCTTGTCCTCGCGGGAGAGGAGCTCCGCCGTGCGCAGAAATTCCGCCCTGTCCCCGCTCTCGCAGCCGAATGCGAGCGCTTCCACGTTGGGAAGGCAGGAGAGGATGTGGACGGCCCCGCCCGCAAAGAGCTCGGCGGGGGAGACGGCAAAGGAGACGGGCAGCTCTATGACGGCGTCGGCGCCGTTTTTGACGGCGTGGCGGGCGCGGACGTATTTGTGAAAGAGGGCGGCCTCGCCTCGCTGGACGAAATTCCCGCTCATGAGGCAGAGGATATGTTCATAGCCCGCCTCTTTGACCTTTTCAAACAGGTACTTATGCCCGCTGTGGAAGGGGTTATATTCGCAAATGACTGCACAAAACTTCATATGTGCCTCCAAAGCACAATATATAGTGTGAAATGAAATAGGATTGCACTATATATAGATGACTTACTCTTTTTTGTCCACGATTTGTCCACGCTAATTTTCGTCCGTGGAGAAAAACTTCTGGATTTTTTCCATCGCTTGTACTTGAACCTCGTCGTATGAGTGAGTATACACATCAAGTGTGGTAGACAGGCGGCGATGCCCAAGCCGCTGCTGGATAACTTTTGGGTGTACTCCGCAGGCAAGAAGAGCAGTGGCGTGAGAGTGACGCAAGCTGTGATAGGAAATCCGCTTGCCTAAAATGAGGCGAACTTTCTCTAGTGCGTAGTTTAAGCTTTTTAGGCTAATCCATTCACCGTACTTGTTCCTACATACAAAGTCCATATCAATGCCTTCGCCTTCGTTGTGGACAATCGAATCGGCGCCGCACACATAACTTGGATAAGCATCTCCCATATGTGTACGCAGGTATGTTTGACGCTCATACTCCTTCTGGAAAGCTTGAAGCATTTCATCGTCTAATTGGATGATGCGCGTCGACTCAAATTTTGGTGAACTGACTCTTCTGTTAGGATGACCGCCATTTTTCAGCTGATTTACCTGTATCTTTATTGTAACTGTTTTTTGTAAAAAGTCAACCGAATCCCATGTCAACCCCAAAGTTTCCGAAATGCGAAGACCGCAATGCCACCCAAGCATGAAGGGGATGTAGTATGTTGTGCCGAACGGATACTTGTTTATGATTTGTTGAAAATCATCCTTCGTCACAACCTCTTTTTCTTTCTTGAGAACGCTTGCCGATGACAAGGGTGGCGTCACATGCTCAGCCGGATCGGTCTTCAAAAACCCAAATGGGAATACGGCGCACCGAAAAGATACATGAATTGTAGCGAGGATTCCCGTGATGTAAGACTTCGACTTGCTCCTATACCCGTTGATGAAGTTTTGCAAAACTGACGGTGTGATTGATGCAAGCCTGTACTTGCCGAGGATAGGCTTAATATTCCTCTCGA
>CANREC010000119.1 GCA_947629535.1 uncultured Clostridia bacterium
ATGGGATCCTTCGACACGCCGTCTTCGGCGGCGGCTCAGGATGACGCGGGGGCGGGCCGCGGGGGACACGGGACGCGGAGGGCGGGGCAACATGACGCGACGGGTCTCACGCGTCATTCAAATGAAAGTCTTGTCTTGTGTTTCATATCTATATCTCCTTAGATTTTATTCATCAAAACGAAAAACTCTAAAATCATTTGCATAACCGCTGTGAGACCAAACAATATCGGCAATGTTTTCATCCCATATTGCGCAGTCATCATCGGCCTTGGAACATCTCATCAAAACGATATAAGATCCGTCAAATTCCCCGTAAAATGTAAGAGTATAATCGCTCTCTGAAATTCCGTGCTCTTGCCCATTGCCACGGACATAATCCGCATGAATGATCGCCTTCTCGGTTTTTCTGTCGAGAACGGGGTCGGGATAGGGCGAGGTGTAGTCCACTTCCACCGATTCCTCGGGATTCTCGGCAGAACATTCGTACACGCTGCCGAAACGGCGATAGCAGACTTCCATGATGTCCTCTTTTGTGATCCAGCCGTTCTCGTATGCCTCTTCCATGGTGTAGAAACTCCCGCTTGGGTATTCTGTCCCGCCGCACCCGCACAGCATGCCGAGCACGAAGATAATTGTGACCAATGACGCTAAAATCTTTTTCATATTTTTACCACCTTAATACAATTTTACCACACTTTTACAAATTGTCAACAATATCCCAAAAAACACTCTTCCCTCAAAAAAAGTACATGAGAAGGTAAGAAACTACGGCTGTAGAGGCAGAGCATAGCGATGCAGCAGCGCAGCAAAGAGCCTTAAACGCTCCCGCTCATTCTGACCCGCCCGCTCATCCTGAGGGCGTAGCCTGAAGGATCCCTGCAAACGAGCGGAGCGGCATAAGGCTCCTCCCGAGGAGGAGCTGTCACCGTAGGTGACTGAGGTGGGCATGTTCGGATTTGTTGCCCACCCCCCTACCCCTCCCAAGGAGGGGGCATTCCGTTCATGCAGAGCGCAGCGATGCATCCTGCAAACGCGCGGAGCTCCGTAAGTTCAATGGGATCCTTCGACACGCCGTCTTCGGCGGCGGCTCAGGATGACGCGGGGGCGGGCCGCGGGGGACACGGGACGCGAAGCGCGGGGCAGGATGAACGCTGCGCGTTCGATCCCTCAATAAAACGCGGCGGCGCATCCGATGGATGCGCCGCCGCTTCATCATTTTCAGTTTACTCCACGCCCTCGTTGAGCTTTGCGAGAAGTTCCTCGAGGTCGTTGTCATGGACAGCGACCGCCTCTGCGATCGTCTCTCCGTGCGCAAGGGCACAGCCGAAACAGTGCATCCCCGCCTCCATCAGGATCTCCGCAGCGTTGGGGTTCATCTCAAGGCAATCCGCGATCAGCGTATCTGCCGTAATCTTTGCCATATCTATTTTCTCCTTTCCCTTTTTTCTGCGTCTATTATAGCACGCATTCTGCGTGTTTGCAACTGTTTTTTCATTGAATTACAGCCCGATGAGCCAATAGATGAGCCCGACCGCCGCCCCCGCGCTCACGCCGAACACGATGATGGGCCCCGCGACGACGAACATCTTCGCCGCCATGCCATAGACATAGCCCTCCGTCTTGAACTCGATGGCGGGCGAGGCGACAGAATTTGCAAACCCCGTGATGGGCACGATGGACCCCGCGCCCGCGTTCTTCCCGATGCGGTCATACACGCCGAGGCCCGTCAAAAAGGTCCCGAGAAAGATGAGGATGACGGAGACCGTCCCCGCGAGCTCATCCCCTTGCAGCCCCGCATACTCGAGCATGTAGCGGAAGAACTGCCCGATCGTACAGATGAATCCGCCGACGAGAAAGGCCCTCAGACAGGTCTTGAAGTGCTGCGTGGGCGGGTCGAAGGCGTTGACGTAATTGATGTAGTTGCGGTTGTAATTTTCCTTGCTGCGCCCCGTCATTGCCTTTGCTCCTGCCTGCCCGCCTCGGGAAAGCAGGATTCCCGCTCTTCCCGCGTCTTTCCGAGCGGATTTGCCTTGATCTTCTTCATGCTCTTAATTTAGGGAATCGGACGGGTTTTTATACATGGCGGATCCATGACGGGAAAGCGCGTTTCACCCCTCTTCCGCGCAGAGGCCGCGGCGGATCTCTTCCGCAAGCCGTGCGCTCGGCGCCGACATCTCCTCCCGCAGGGCGCGCAGCAGCGTCTCCCGTTCCGCTACGTCCTTCAGACGGTCAAGCGCATCGCCGAGGGCGCTCCCGAGCTGAGCCAGAGATCGCTCTGCACTTTCGTCCGTTCGGAACGCATGATCGGACGGCCCTTCCCCCTCGGTCTGCCTCTCCGCCGCCCGCAGCGCCTCTTCGATGTCGGCGGCACGGCCGCTCTCCAGAAGGTAAATGAGAAGGTCCGTCTTTCCCCAATCGCCGCATCCGACGCAAGGATAGGCCGCGGCCGCGGCCTTAAGGAGCGCCCGCGCCTGCGCAAAGCCCTCCCGCGAGGCCGAAAATGCCAGCCTGTTTTTCCTGACGTCCCGTATGCTCACAGCGATACAGAGGACGGCCCGCAGCAGCGCGGGGCTCAAAACGAGCAGAATGCAGAGCAGTTTCATCGGGAGACCGAAGTTCAGCATTCCCAATGCGCCGAACACGGCAAGCAGAAGGACCGCCGAGATCTGAAGGATGGGAAAAAGCAGGTCCAGGACGGTGCAGAGCACGGACGAGGTCCCCGCGAGGAAGGAGATGAGGTAGAGATCGGTAAAGTTCGACCACATTCTCTTCCAAAAACACAGTGACGGGGAAAAATACAGCGACGAGGCGTTTTTCTCTTTGCCGAAACGGAAACGCGCCCCCGCCACTTGCCGTACGCCCTTGGGATACCGCTCGCAGATCAACGACATGGCCGCACGGATCGCGTAGAGCTCGGCCAACATCCCTTGCATTTCTTTTTTCATTGGTTTCTCCTTCGGGGCAAAAAATAAGGGCGCCCCGCATTGGGAACGCCCGCAGTGAGTATCCCAATGTGTTGCGCCACAATAGAATTTTCCGGAAAAAACTACAAACGGAAAAAAGGATACAACATTGCCCTATTGTAGCCATTCATAGTTTTTTCTATTCATTTGTGGCGCAAAAACAGTATAACACATTGGGGAGAAATTTGCAAGGTAATTTCAGCTTTTTATGGATCTTGCATGCAAAAAGACGGTTTTGTGCGAAAAAGCCCCGCGGAAGAGCTCTTGGCGCGAGGCAGAAACGGAAAATTATGAGCGCGGGAGATGTTTCCCCGCATACTTTTTTCGGGTGGATTCGCCGCCGCGGAGATGACGCTCGGAGAGATTTTTCTCGAGAACTTCCCGCACGCGCAGATAGAGTTCGAAATCGACGTCGGAAAGCCTCTCCGTCACGTCCTTATGTGCAGTCGTCCAAGTCTGGAACGGTCGTCTCCCCCACGCCTTCGCTTTCGATTGGAATGACGTTCTCCAAGCCGAGTTCGGAATTTAATTGCAGGAAAATGTCCACGTTTCCGTCATGATCGACCTCGATCCGCCTCATGATGCGTTTGAGTTGTGCGTTCGTCATCTGCGACACATCGGCAATGTCCGCAATGGAGCGGAATGTCTTTTTCAGAACGCCGTCCAGCCGCTCGTGCATCGTCATACGGCTCTC
>CANREC010000120.1 GCA_947629535.1 uncultured Clostridia bacterium
AAGAAGGGGAGTCCGACGCCTCTTGCCCTCCCCCTGCGTCAGGGGGAGGGGTAGGGGAGGGGGTCCGCCCCGAGCCGAAGTCCGCCCAAAGACTTCACTATACGGACAGCGGCGACTTCACCGACATGAAGCCGTGGAAACGCATCATCGTGCTCGTCGCGGGCGCAACAATGAACTATCTCCTTGCGCTCGTTCTCATCATCATCTGTTTCCTCACCTACGGCCAGACCATGCTCGCCGTCTATGAGGTGGAACCCGCGGCGGGTGAATTTGCCGCCTACAGCCTGCAGGACATCGATATCTTCCTGCAAGCCGAGGGGAAGGACCTCTACCTCACGACGGACATCGCGCAGGTCCTCAACGGCAAGAAGAAGGGGGACATCGTCACGCTGAAGGTCTCCCGTGCCGTTGGCCTCGAATGGGTCGAAAACGAAGAGGGCGAACGCAAGCCCACGTTCGAAAGAAGAGATATCATGGACGTGCAGGTCATGCTCCGCGACGACGTCAGCGTCAAGAACAGCGCCGATCTCGACTGCGTATGGCGGGCGCTCGGTATCAAATATGTGAAGTCGGGCGACGGGGGGAGCTACATGCTTGCGAGCGGGCTGCACCGCCTCTCCTTCTTTGAGGCGCTCGGCAAATCCTTCGTCTATTCCTTTAAGCTCGCGGGGTCCATCTTTAAGGTCATCGGGGAACTTCTGACGGGACAGCTCGGGATCAATGCCCTCGGCGGGCCCGTGACGACCATCACGATGACCTCGCGCATCGCCTCGCAGGGATTTCGGGATTTTCTGGAGATCTCCGCGCTCATCGGTGTCAATCTGGCCGTATTCAACCTGTTGCCCATTCCCGCCCTCGACGGGAGCAAGGTCGTGTTCACGGCCATCGAATGGGTGCGCGGAAAGCCCATTTCCCGCAAGATCGAGGCGATCATCCACGCCGTCGGGTTTGTGCTCCTCATCGGCTTTGCCATTTTGGTGGACGTCCTGCAATTTGTGTAATTTAGAAAAATTTGCAACTTATGTAACGAAAAAAGCGCCTCACGGCGCTTTTTTTGGTTGTGATGGATCATTGGTGAACGTTTTCTGCGTCATTCTGAGCATCAGCGAAGGATCCCGAGGAACAAAGTCCCGAAGTCCGTCCTTTCGGCCACGGGATCCTTCGGTAACTTCGCTCCCTCAGGATGACGCAGATCAAGGGGAGCCGAGAAACACCGTCATTCCTCTTCCTTCTTCTCTGCGGGGCGGACTTTTTTGACTTCCTTCACAAAGGACTTGGAGCTGAACACGATGATCCCGACGGCGATCGCGATGGCGATGTCGGCGAACACGAAGGAGTTATAGGCAAGCGAGTAGACCCATGCGCCCATGCCCTCTTCGGCGGCGTAGGCGGAGAAGGCAAACACGCCCGAGAGCACATGGGAGAGATAGCGGAGCGCACTCGCGCACACGGCGCCGAGCGCAAATTGCACCTGCGGGAGTTTATCGAGTTTCTTGACCTTGAAGAAGGCCCCCGCGAGCCCGATCGCGGCAAAGGCGATGGGGTAGTCCAAAAGGAACTGCGCGGGGTGGATGATGTAGGGGTCCTGTACGGCCTGTAAGACGCCGTAGATGAGCCCCGCAAACACGCCCTTCCGCGTGCCGAACATGCAGGAGTAGATCATGAGGGGGAGAAGGGACGCAAGCGTCACCGACCCGCCCTGCGGGAGCTTAAAAAAGCGCACATATGAGAGCGCAAAGCTCATGGCGATGCAGACGCCCGCATAGGCAATGGACTTGCTGTCGAATCCCTTTTTGTCGCCCGTGCCGAGAAGGAAACCGAGCGCAACGATGACGACGATGAGCGCCGCCGCGCTGATGTAGAGGACGATCTGGTTGACCGAGGCGATCGAGGAGTTGTAATATCCGTCGTCCGCGATGTTCTGCGCGTAGAATACGCCCATGCAGATGAGGGTCGCAAGCGCCGCCGCTCCGACGACGCAGCCGAGCGCGATGACGACGTTCTTGGTGCGGTTGAACGCAAGCACGGCGGTAGACGCGGCGATCGCGACGATGAGGATGAGGAGCGGGACGAAGAGCATGGCCACGATGCCGTCATCGATGAAGGTCCAGATGAGGAACATCAGGGCGAGAGCGCAGGCGTAGCCTACCGCGCCGAACATGCCGCTTCGCAGGAATTTCTTTCTGCCGTCTCCCTTCAGCAGCAGCGCGCCGAGCGCAAAGCCGACGGCGAGCACGATCGTCAGCCAGAATGCGATCCCCCGCGCGATATTGAGGGGGGAATCAAACAGGACGGGATACCAAACGGTATCCGACAAGAGGGAATTGAGATACATAAAAACCTCCGTAAAATGTGTGTTTGAACGTCCGTGACGGAGAAAAACCGCCCGCAAAAAAGCGGGCGGAATAAATTTCCTGATGTCCTTCCGTTTCTTTCGTGCAAGCATTACCTTGTCCGATTCAAATGGTATCATCTCAGCCCAATGGGGCACCCACGACGGATATTCAAATTGTGACCTTATTATATCACATAAATTTGGGGCTGTAAATTGTTTTTTCACAGAATTTATGCTATAATGTAAAAAAGAGGTCGATATGGAAAAATTTTACGCTTACATGGATCGGATGAAATTCATCAAACGCTGGCAGCTCATGCGCTCCACACGGGACGAGAACATCATGGAACACTCCCATTCCGTCGCCGTGCTCACCCATGCGCTCTGCGTCATCGAGAACAAGGTGTTCGGCGGCAACGTCGACATAGAAAGGGCCGTCTTTTACGCCCTCTATCACGAGGTCAGCGAAGTCATGACGGGGGATCTGCCCACGCCCGTCAAGTATTTCAACGAGAGCATCCACGGGGAATACGAGAAACTTGAAAATCTTGCGGTGGATAAGATCGCCGGGACCCTGCCCGACGAGATGAAGGAAGAGCTCTATCCGTACCTGCTCGCAGACAAAAAATCTGCGGAATATCGCTTGGTAAAGGGGGCAGACAAGCTCTCCGCCTACATCAAATGTCTCGAGGAATTGCGCTCGGGGAACAACGAATTTGTGAAGGCCGAAAAGACGATCGGCGACGCCCTCAAGGACATGCACCTGCGCTCCGTCGACTACTTTTTCGAGCACTTCATCCCCGCCTTCTCGCTCACTTTGGACGAATTGGAAGGGTTGTGATTTAGTTCGAACGATTTCTTTTGCTACGCAAAATAAATGCGTTCGAGGGGTCGGCTGTGTGCATTCCATAGCGTTATCACCCCACGGACCGTATTTCCTTGAAAGTCATTGTGGTTCCCGTAGGGTACCATATAGGGTGCGCTCCGCAAAAGTGTGATTTTGCTACGCGCAGGGAATTGGGAATGGTTTCGAACATTTCTTTGCTCGGCCCGCGGACGCGCGAGGGCCCACCCGCGCGTCATCCTGAGCGTAGTCGAA
>CANREC010000121.1 GCA_947629535.1 uncultured Clostridia bacterium
GCCGCGGTAGAGGGTCCCGTCGCACACGGCGCAATAGCTGACCCCTTTGCCCAAAAATTCGTGTTCGCCCTCGAGCTGGCCCTTCAGATCGACCCCCGTGCACAGGATGACGGCGCGGGCGGAATACACGGCGGGCCCCGCGGAGATCTCGAAATTGTCCTTCATGCGAAAGACGCCGTTCGCGCGGCCCAAAGTGAGGACGATCCCCTCTTTCTCCTTTTGGAGCATCAATGCCTCATAAAAGCGCATCCCGTCCCCCGTAAAGGAGGGATAATTCCGCACATATTCGCTCTTTTTTACCTTGTCGCCGAAGGCGGCGTCCCCGAGCCAGAGATAGTCGAGGCCGAGGCTCTTCAGAGAGAGCGCCGCGGAAAATCCCGCGATCCCTCCGCCCAAGACGGCGACATCATAGATGTGTTCCATATCCTGAGTATGTATCCCCGATAAAAAAGTATATTCCGCTCACTTCAAAAACTTGCCGTACACTTCGGTCATGGGCGAGAAGAAGGCGAACGTCCCGGGATACCGTTTGATGATGCGCTGGACCTCGGCGATCTGTCTCTTTCTGATGATGCAGACGAGGACGTCGTGCTCCTCGTGCGTGTACATGCCCGTCGCACGCATCATGGTGGCGCCGTGATGGGTCTTTTCCATGATCTCACGGGCGATCGCCTCGGGCTCTTTGGTGATAATTTCAAACTTATACGCCGTTTTGAACCCGTTGATGATGACGTCGCAGGTCTTGCTCGTCACGAAGAGAGAGACGAGGGCGAGCAGCACGGGCACGAGTTTTAAGGTGAAAGATGCGTCCTTGTTGTAGACGAAGATGGACGCAAAGACGACGATGGCGTCGAAGAAAGAAGTGAGCCAGCTCACCGAGATGAACTTCCACTTCTTGTTGACGATGGACGCGAGGATGGCCGTTCCGCCCGCCGTTCCGCAGCAGCGGAGCATGACGGCAAGCGCAATGCCGAGGAAAATTCCGCCCGCGACCGCCCCCAAGAGACCGTAGGCGATGGGCTCTTCGGTGGTAAACCCGTCGAATTTCGGGAATCCGTGGATCAGGTCAAAGACAATGAGGAGCCCCGACGTCAGCAACATGGAGAGGGTGGAGAGGATCGCCTCCTTCTTCCCCAACAGAAAGAAGGCGAGGAAGAAGAGCGGGACGTTCAGCATGAGAAGGAACCAACCCGAGTTCCAACCGACAGCCGCTTCCAAGAGGACTGCCGCGCCGTTGACGCCGCCGGGGGCGAACTTGTTCGGCGTGACAAAGATGTAGATACCGAGCGCCCGCACGATGCCCGAGAGGATCACGGGGAGCGCGAACGCCGTCATGAAGAAAGTGATTTTTTTAGACGCGTCGGATTTCATCATCGCTTGTACATCCCAAAAGATACGACAAGTGGGATTTTACCATATTTTTATAAAAAATGCAATGCTTTTTCGGCAGTTACTTTTTGACAGTGCGAAAATGCAGGACTTCTTCCTCTTCGAAGAGCCCCAAAAGGCAGGCAACGATCCCGCCCCAGACCGTTTCCGCGATCATCACAGCCCCCGTATAGCGCAGAAGTGCGGCCGCCTTCCCGAAGGGGTCGCAGGGGACGACGATGCAGAGGCCGAGGAGAAGGGCGTCGACGATACAGCGGACGATCCTCCGCCATCCCCCGTCATGCCGTATGGCGTCAAAGGCGTCTCCCCCCGCACGCAGGGCCGTGACGACGGCCATTGCGATACAGAACACATAGACGGGCGTCGTGACGGTGATGAACAGCCAGAGGGCGGCCGAGAGCGCGGCAACACCTGCAATGAGGCGCAGAGGGTTCTCCTCGGTCTCGAGGAAGAAAGCCGCAAGGCAGACGATCCCCGCAAGGGAAAAGAATACCCCCACCGTCACGGAACGGGCCAGATAGCTCCCCACGGGTGCGGCCAAGACGGCAATTCCCGCCGCGAGCGTCAAGAGGACGGGGAACACGGTCCCCCACTGAAAGCGTTTGAAAAACTCTTTTCCATTCATACATGCAGATTGTAACAGATTTTCATTCCGTTGTCAAGGAGATCCTGTCGGGAGATAGTCCGCTGTAGGCAGCGGCGGGGGAGAATGAGGGATAAACCCCTTTCCCCTAAAGGGGCAGCGAGAAAAGGTGGCCCCTTGCCCACTCCTCAGGGTGAAGGCCTTTGCGCTCATTCTGAGCGCAGCGAAGGATCCCAGCAAACGAAGTCCGTGGGTTCAATGCAAAAAAGGGCGGGGGAATTTCCCCGCCCTTTTTCATTGCGGGCAGTTCTGCATTTTTATGAATTTTCTTGCGAATGAAACTCTTTTGTTTTCCGTCATGATAAAGAAGATCAACCAAGCGCGGCGTACACATCGGGCGGCACTTTGACGGGGATAATGTAGTAGTCCTTCTGACGATAATACCTGCCGCTCTGCGGTTCTTCCAAAGACGTGTAGAAGTATGTAACAAGACCGTCCTCGCCCGCTTTCCGATGGGGACGGTTGAGCTTCCTTCCGCTCAACATTCCGTATTCGATATGCGGCTTCGCCTTGTTGTAGGTATGCTCAATCACATCTTTATCTTACCACTCTCCGCTACAAATGTCAACAAAATACAAACGTTTGTTTTGATTATTTTGCCCGCAATTTTGTTTATGTTTATGTCGCAAACAACTGATTCAAACCACGCCTCGGTTCGTATCGGCATTAATAACTACTTATTTGCGTGCAGTTTTGAACTTTTTCATAAATCTCCGTTGCAATTTTGCGGGGCGAGGAGCTGCTGAATACTTCGGCGATGCCTCTGCAACGCATTCCTGCAGGGCAGCGATTGCATATTGGCTAAGCACCCGAGCGATTTCTTCCGAAGAATACTGTGTCAAAGAACGCCGCTCTTTCTTCTGAAAAAGAGAAGAAAATATGTCATCTGCCATATGCCCGATCTCGTGGAAGGCCATCGATTCAAAGCTGTTTTACCCCATGGAATGAAATCCGATCTGTTCGTTTTTTGGAATTACGGATAGTGCATTGAGATAGGCAAAGCCCTTATTGTATAACTCCAATTTTAATTATTGCTTTGCTCGGTGCGCGACTGCCCCAACGGCAAAATTTGTTGGAACAAGACCGTCTTTTTATCCGTCAAATCGCCGTCCATGTGATAGTGTCCGAAATACCAGTGCCCATATTTGACCGTGTCTTCAAAAAATGACAGCATCCGATTTTCGAGAAATGTCTCCATTTTGACACCCCGCTCGCGGAGCGGAGGATACCAGAGTGCCTTTTCATCGCAGGAATGCGTGACAATATAGTCTACCGTATTGTTGTACCGCTTAAGATTGGCAATGCCCTCGTCGAGTTCTTCATAGGTGGGTAATTCCTGTGCCCACCA
>CANREC010000122.1 GCA_947629535.1 uncultured Clostridia bacterium
GCGAGATAATGCGCTCACTCCTGTCGCAACGTGCCAAAAGTTCACAGGACTTTTGGCAGAATACGTTGCTCCACCCCCCACAGGGTGAAGGCTTCGGACTTCGTTTGATGGCAACCCCCTCTCCTACCCCTCCCCCTTCAACGGGGGAGGGCGAGATAAGGACTTAGGATGACGCGGGGGGGGCAGCATGAGCGGAGACTTTACGGTTTGCGCGGGGATTTGGGAAGGGGCAGGAGCATCCGCGTCTCTGCCTTGTAACGTTCGAACCCCATTTTGCGGGCTTGGTGCTTGTCGGCCATGGGAATGCTCACAAAGAGGAAGAGCAGCGTATTCAGCACTGCGCCGACGAGAAGATACCACCTCTCGGGCATCAAGCAGATCGCGGCGAGCCCCACGCCCCACCACATGAGGATCTCCCCGAGGTAGTTGGGATGGCGGGACCACTTCCAGACGCCCTTTCGGATGAACCCGCCCGTGCCCTTCTTGCGGAAAGCGTGCATCTGACAGTCCGCCGTGCCCTGCAAAAGGACTGCGAGGATCGAGATGGCGAAGAAAACTGCCGCCCCCGCGTTGAAGGCGGGCGCCTCGGAGAGGGTGTAGACGGCGGGAAGGATGCAGGCGTACACGACGAGCGTGGGCACGAGGTGGATGCCGAAGAAATTCACAAAGGGATAGAGCTTGCCCGTCTTTTCCTTCAGCATCGTGTAGCGCCAGTCCTGCACGGTGAGATTTTTGAAGGTATATGCCCAGTTTGCCGTGAGGCGGATCCCCCACAGCGCGACGACAATGAGAGGCAGGATCGCAGACATGGTGGCCTCAAATTCCGTCAAGAGCAGGAAGAGGATGGCGAGCGGCTGTACGCTCCAGTACGGGTCGTACACCGAGGCGTTCCCGAAGAGCAGGCTGAAGGCAAAGGTCACGACGGTCGACGCGACGTCCGCAAGAAGGAGCTTCGCCCACAGATCGAAGGGGCAGGCGATGTACACGCCGATGCCCGCCGCGAGGGCAAGAAGGTAGACGATCGCGATGAGCATGAAACTCAACACGCGGTTCTCTTTCAGTTTCATTTTATCCTCCGTGAATTTTCGGAATTAAAAATTGCGGCAAAAACGCTCTTCCTGAGGGAACACGGCCCCCGCTCATCCTAAGGGAGCGCAGCGACCGAAGGATCCCAGCAAACGGGCGGAGCTCCGTGGGTCTATGTCATTTCGAGCGGAGCCGAAGGCGCAGTCGAGAGATCTCTATTGCGGTGGAGATCCCTCGACACGCGCTTACACGCGGCTCGGGATGACAAAGAAAACATGGAGATCCCTCGACACGCGCTTACGCGTGGCTCGGGATGACAATACGGTGGAGATCCCTCGACACGCGCTTACACGCGGCTCGGGATGACAAAGGGGAAAGGCAACCCCCTCCCCTACCCCTCCCCCTTCAACGGGGGGAGGGCGATTTGGCGGCTCGATTACTCCCCCTTCAACGGGGGAGGGCGAGATAAGGGCTCAGAATGAGCACCCGCTCATCGGTTCGCTATGAATGACGTTACTGTTCCTTAAAAAACTCCTCATAGACGGCGCGGACGGTGCGCTCGTAGTTGCAGTTGTCGACGCCGACGATGATGTTGAGCTCGGATGAGCCCTGATCGATCATTCTGACGTTGACGCCCGCGTTCGCAATGGCCGAAAAGAGCCGCGCCGAGGTACCGACGCTCCGCGTCATGCCGTGGCCGACGACGGCGATGAGCGCGATGTCCGACGAGACGGTCATCCTGTCCGGCTTTACGGCCCGCCCGATGTCCTCTTCGACTTCCTCGAGGATGCCCCCCGCGAGCTGTTCGCTGTCGATGACGAGGGACATCGTGTCGATGCCCGAGGGCAGGTGCTCGAAGGAGATGTTGTGCCTGAGCAGGACTTCCATGATCTTGTAGGTGAAACCGATCTCGGCGTTCATCAAGGATTTTTCGATATAGATGACGGTGAAATTCTTCTTCCCCGCAATTCCCGTGACCGTGCGCAGTTTCTTGGCCCGCGCGAGGTATTTCGCGGTCGGCAGGATCATCGTCCCCGCGTCCTGCGGGCGGAAGGTGTTGAGGATGTGGATGGGGATATCCGCCTCGCGGACAGGAAAAATGGATTCGCTGTGCAGGACGTTCGCGCCCATGTAGCTGAGCTCGCGGAGCTCTTTATAGCTGAGTTCCCCGATCCCCGCGGGGCTTGGCACGATGTGGGGATCGCAGGCCAAAAATCCGCTCACATCCGTCCAGTTTTCGTACACGCCCGCGCCCGCCGCACGGGCCACGATCGCGCCCGAGACGTCGCTGCCCCCGCGCGAGAAGGTCCGCACTCTTCCGTTGGCGTCGGCGCCGTAAAATCCCGCAATAACTGCGCGTTTTTTGTCCTTTAAGGCCTCTCTGACGAGCCCGTAAGAGGCAAGGTCGAACTGGCCGCCGTCAAAGCGGATGACATCCTTCGCGTCGATGAAGGGGACGCCCAAGAGCTCGGCCATGATCTTTCCCGCGAGATATTCCCCCCTTGAGGCGGTGAAGTCCTCGCTGTGCTCCCTGACGATCTCCGCCGCCGTCTCCTTCAGAAGGGCGCCGATGTCGAGGCTGAGGTGCAGCTCGTCGACGATGCGGCAAAAGCGCGCGCAGACCTTTTCGTAGGCGGCGCCGAGCATGCCCGTCGCGAGAAGTTCCCTGTGCGTTTCGTACAATAAGTCGGTGATCTTTGCGTCCCCGCCGAACCGCTTGCCGGGCGCGGAGACGACGATGTAGCGTCGCTGAGGGTCGCCGTTCACGATGTCCGCAACACGGCGCATGTTGATGCCGTCCGCCATGGACGTTCCGCCGAACTTGCAGACCTTAATCATAGCTGATCTCCCTTCCCTCGAGGCTGTAGCGCTTGTTCTCCTCGCCGATGGAGAAGGTATGGCGGGGCATGAGGCGGCCGCCCTTGAGGTCGTAGAAGAGGTCCTCTTTGTCCATCGGTTTCAAGACGACGGCGGCTCCCTCCCGAAGGCGGGAAATTTCCCCTCTGTCCTCGGTATAGCGCACCCTGCCGCCGTTTGCCTTGCGGTAGGCTGCGATGATATCGTCGACGCGCTCCGTGCCCTCCGCGCCCGCGGCCTCGGCATAGAGGATGTTCCCCTCCCGCTTGCACTTGATGTTCCGCGCGAAGTAGTCGAGAAAGGCGTCCGTGTCCGTATCGGTGAGGATCCTGTGCACGGGAAGGAGCTCCACGGCGGGATCGTAGAGGTTGACGCATTCGACGAGGGCGTATCTTGCGGGATGATTTTTGAGCTCGAGGCCCCTGAGCGAGGGCTTGATCTTCTCCC
>CANREC010000123.1 GCA_947629535.1 uncultured Clostridia bacterium
ACCTACGGAGTAGCATAAGGCTCCTCCCAAGGAGGAGCTGTCACCGTAGGTGACTGAGGTGGGCATGTTTGGATCCGTTGCCCACCCCCCTACCCCCCTCCTCGGGAGGGGGCAATACGTCATTTAGAGCGATAGCGAAGAATCCCATTGAACCTACGGAGTAGCATAAGGCTCCTCCCAAGGAGGAGCTGTCACCGTAGGTGACTGAGGTGGGCATGTTTGAACTCGTTGCCCAACCCCCTCCCCTACCCCTCCCCCTTCAACGGGGGAGGGCGACATGAGGGCGCAGGGGAACGGGGGAAGGGCAAAGGGCGCAGGGGACAGGGGACGGGAAGAAAAAAGGAAAGCCTTTTAGAAAAAGGCTTTCCTTTTTGATTTGGGTTTGTGGACCTTGGAGCCCAAGGTTCGGAATCAGTTGGTTTTAGCGAACGAAATCGTAATTGAAGTAAGCCCAAACTGTTGATTGTCCGATAATGTCGTAGAGACTGCGAGCCTTACCTTCTTTACTCCTTGAGGAATCTCGGAATAGGTAAATTCTTCTTCGGTCTTAAGCGCTTGTGTCCCTGTTCCTGCTGGCCATTTGCTACCGAAAGATGTCCACTCAGTGTCATTTGTGGTATATTCAAGATGAATATCACTAAATTCCTTTTTAGCAGTCCATTGTTTCAGAGTGAAGGTAATCGAGGACATGGTTTCCGTTGTTAACTCTACAGTGATGTAGACGGTGGCATTTGCCGAATCTTTTGCATTCGCTGCCATAGCAGGTCGATCGTCGATTTTATTACCTTTATCAGGCTTTGAAGCTCTACTCAAGTTAACACTACCATAATAATCAGTTACGCCTAAATCGCTAAACTGCAAGGTGTGCGGTTTATAAGTGCTAGACCAACTATCTTCTCCTTCAACGTTTTTGCTATTATAGGTCCCGTAGTTCTCAACAAAATCTAACGTTATGCTCTTGGGAATCGAACTTGTTTCGACAGCCGATACATCAACAGTCATGTCCCCAGAAACGGCAAAGGAGTAGGTTCCTTCCCCTTTAACCGTGACGCCATTGATCTTAACGGTTACAGTAAGCCCATCAGTTTTCGGCGTTACTGTGAACGTGATCGTTTCCCCGTTTTGAGCCGTTTCGGGAATACCGTTGACCGTCACATTATCCGTGCTTGTTGTGTCGATTTTAGATGTACCACGCGTGTTCTTGCAGATGTAGACGTATGTTCCGCTGTACGATGCAAATTTAACGTCTCCCTTCCGATTTTGAATATAGCCATGTATAATAACGATATCATTCTGAGCTACTGCAGGGACGCCGCTGTCAAGATTTACCGTAACCACGGAAATGGTTTCATCTGTCTCAATGTCTTTCAGTGTAAATTCGCCGTAATACGAACCACTCTGCATAGGTGTAGACTGAGCAATACCTGTTGCATAGACGATTTTCCGTGTAGCATCGTCAAGGTTTGTACACTGTTCTGCAGCGATTTTCAACGCGTCGCTGATAGAAAGCGGATTCAGTTCGGTGCCGTAATTCGTCAGATCCTCTTTTTCGATCGTGATGTCGATCGTGTAATTTACAGGCTGAGCTGTTCCGTAGGTGATCTCGACATTCAACTTGACGGTCACATCTGCGTTTGTGAGTTTCTTGATCTCGAGAATGTTGTTCGTCACAGAGACGATGCTCGAATCGGCTCCGCTCACTACAGACCAAGCCAACTTCGCGCCGTTTGAGGTCTTGCTCGGAAGTTCGACATTCTGCACTGCGTCATAGGTCGTTGCGATGAAACCTGCTTTCTTGACTTCGTTTTCGGCTGCCGTGATCACAGTGTTGTCGTCGGGTGCTTCGGCAAAGGTGACAGTGATCGAGGCAATGAGAACGCGCTTTGACGATTCAATGCGAACCACTTTTGTGGGGTCTGTAAGCTCAAACACCTTTGCAGTAGAATCTTGCAGAGTAGTCAATTGTCCATCTGTAATTTTCGTTGCGTCGGTCGACGAGCCATTTACAATGATCTTGTCAAGCGTGTTTCCTGTTCCCCAACTGCAACATACGATCTCTACCTTTTGGACATATTTAAGGAAAACAAGTTCCAAGACACCATTATTATCACCAGTGCCAAGTCTTATGAAACCGTCCCCCTTTATGGAGCCGCCACTTGTAGTGTTCCCTTCATAAAGATTATCTGCTACATTTACTTTCTCCAAAAGGACAAGGCCATTAGACCCCCCCCCATCCAAATTGGAGTTAAAGACATCATTAAGAACTTCTTCTTTGCCAATTGCATTGGAGTTGGCGTCAGCATCGATTTTTCCAAAATCATATTTGTATGCGACACCTTCTTCAATTTTATTCAGCGCGACTGTAACTTCGGCAGCACTGAGGGTCGTGTTGCCGCACTTGGCCTGCACTTTAAGGGTCACACTGGCAGCGTCAAAATTGTTTACCGTCAAAACGCCGTTTGCGATCGTGCAATTCGCATTTCCGTTGGTGTCCCAAAGGAAGGTCACGCCTGTCACGGTCGGGGCGGGAAGCATCGTCGTTGTGGAAACAACGGTCAGTTTTTCACCCAACAGAGCAGCGAGCGCGTCTTGCGCCTTTTCGATATCCGTCCTAATATCCGTATAGGACTTGATCATCGGATTCGTGGAAGAGCTATATGTAATTTCGGGCGTGCCACCGTAATTTTCCAGATAGCCGATGACGGTGATCTCAGAGCCGACGGAAAGATCGTTCTTAAGAAGGTTCCCGGGAACAAGACCATAGATCAGCATGCCCTCTTCTGCCTGTGCAGAATCGGCGATGATGACGCTCTTCCAATCGTCCTTTGCATCGTCCCAAACGGGCTTAGCAATGATGAAACCATGTACAAAGACCTGTTTCGGACCATTGCCGTCCGCATAGTAATCACTCTCATTGAGCTTGGATGCGATCGCGAGAGCCTGCGCGACGGTAAAGGGATCGGAAGCTGTGCCGAGGGTCTCTGCCGCGATCGTGATGACGATCGTCTTTTTCTCTTCATGTTCGCCAGACTTGACCGTAACTTCGACGGTGATCTCAACTGGCTCGTCAGCGGGAAGTTTCTTGATCGTGAGTTTGTCGTTTGTGAGTTCAACGATCTCGCTGTCTGCGGGGCCACTGATCGCCCATTTGAGGGTGACTTCGTTGTTCGTGAGATTCGAGCCCGCAGTCAGATCATATTCGCCGACCTGCGTATACAGCGTCTGAAGGTTGGTCTCGATTTCCTCGATTGCCTTCTGAACGGCGAGGGAATCGTTGTCGAACGGGGTGTAGCCGACGAT
>CANREC010000124.1 GCA_947629535.1 uncultured Clostridia bacterium
CTGTTGCGCTGTCCTTGCGCGACTGAGGAGGGGGGATCTAAATGGAATGACCCTCATCATTGGAATGCCCCTCATCCGTCTCGCTACGCCGTGCCACCTTCCCCCCACAGGGGGGAAGGCTTGTGACTTCGTTTGAGGGGATCCTTCGGGTCTAAAGACCCTCAGGATGAGCGAGGGCTCATCCTGAGCGGGGAAAGGGAGCTGAGGCCTTATCGATCCTCCTACGGGGGAAGGGGCTGAAATATGCAAAAAAATACTTGACAAATCTTCCAAAAAGGGTAAAATATTGTTTGCTTTTCAGAAAGCAAAGGAGAACATCATGTTAAACAACAAAATTGCGGAAATGCTCAACGAGCAGATCAACAAGGAGCTCTACTCCGCCTATCTCTATCTCGATTTCGCCAACTACTATGCCGACGAGGGGCTCGACGGGTTCGCGCACTGGTACGAAGTGCAGGCACAGGAAGAGCGCGACCACGCCTTCATGATCCGCCGCTATCTCATCAACAACGGTCACCGCGTCACCTTCGGCGCCATTGCCAAGCCCGACAAGACCTTCAAGACCCATCTCGACCCCTTGACGGCGGGCTATGAGCATGAGCAGTACGTCACGTCCCTCATCACGGACATCTATCACGAGGCGGCGGGGCAGAAGGACTACCGCACGATGCAGTTCCTCGACTGGTTCATCAAGGAGCAGGGCGAAGAGGAGACCAACGCCGACGACATGATCAAGAAGTACAAGCTGTTCGGCTCGGACGCCAAGGGGCTGTATGCGCTGAATCAGGAGCTTTTGGGCCGCGTCTATGCGCCCTCGACGACCGGCCCCGCGATGTAAAACTTTGCGGCTTATCCTTGGGATAGGCCGTTTTTTTGTCATTCCGAGCGGGGCTGAGGGCGTAGACGCGTGATCTTTATAATGGCGGAGATCCCTCGACACGCGCTTACGCGCGGCTCGGGATGACAGAGGGGGAACTTCGTTCGAGGGGATCCTTCGGTCGCTACGCTCCCTCAGAATGAGCGGCGGCGAGGGGCAAAAAACAGGTGAAAAATGCTTGCGTTATTCTAAATGGTATGGTATAATGTTCCAGTCTGCAAAGCGCAGATAGTCCACACCCTGTGAGCGCCGCTCGCCGTGTCCCGTAAATCTTTCATGCGGGATAGGAGCGGAACTGCCGCACGCAGGGGAGGAAAAACGGAGGATCTTTATGGCAGTTATCACCATGAAACAGCTTCTCGAGGCGGGCGTCCATTTCGGGCACCAGACGAGGAAGTGGAACCCCAAGATGGGCAAGTACATCTTTGCCGCCCGTCATGACATCCACATCATCGACCTTGAGAAAACGGCGGGCCTCATCGAGACGGCGTACACCTTTGTCGTTGAATCGGTGAAGGCAGGCAAAGACGTTCTCTTTGTCGGCACCAAGAAACAGGCGCAGGACGCGATCAAGGAAGAGGCCGAACGCTGCGGCGAGTTCTTTGTCAACTCCCGTTGGCTGGGCGGCACGCTCACCAACTTCAAGACCATCCGCTCGCGCATCGATTATCTCGAAAAGCTCGAGAGAATGGAAGAGAGCGGGGAATTCGACCTTCTCCCCAAGAAGGAAGTGCTCGGGCTCAAGAAGGAGATGGGCAAACTTCAGGAAAATCTCGGCGGTATCAAGAACATGAGGAAACTTCCCGGCGTGATGTTCGTCGTCGACCCTCATAACGAGGACATCGCCGTGGCCGAAGCGAGAAAGCTCCACATCCCGATCGTCGCCATCACCGATACCAACTGCGATCCCGACCTCATCGACTACGTCATTCCCGGCAACGACGACGCGATCAGAGCCATCAAGCTCATCTCGTCCGTCATCGCAAATGCTGTCATCGAGGCAAAAGAGGGCGTCGCGTTCGAGACGTCGGATGAAGAACCCGCAGCCGAGGAAGAAGTTCCCGCCGAAGAGACGGCCCCCGCCGCAGACGAAACATTGTAAGGAGAAAGAAATATGGCAGAAATTTCCGCAAAGGACGTTATGAAACTCCGCGAACAGACGGGCGCGGGGATGATGGATTGCAAGAAGGCCCTGCTCGAGGCCGAAGGCGACTTTGAGAGGGCGGCGGACATTCTCCGCGAACGCGGCATCGCAAAGGCCGCAAAGCGCGCGGGCAAGATCGCTGCCGAGGGCATCGTTTACGCCCTCGTCGAGGGAAAGACGGGCGTGCTCGTCGAAGTCAACTGCGAGTCCGACTTCGTCGCGAACGGCGCCAAGTTCCACGAGATCGCCGACACCGTCGCAAAGCAGATCCTGAAGAACAAGCCCGCCGACGTCGAGAGCCTGCTTGCCTGCAAGACCGAAAACGGGACCGTCGAGAGCTATGTACAGGAGCAGACGGGCGTCATCGGGGAGAAAGTCTCCGTCCGCCGTTTCGCTTGGTTCGAGACGAACGGATTCCTCGAGACCTATATCCACATGGGCGGCACCATGGGCGTCATGCTCGATCTTGAGGGCGAAGAGAACGAGGCGACGAAGGAGCTCGCCCACAACCTTGCCCTTCACACCGCCTTCACGAAACCCGCTTATCTGACGAAGGAAGAAGTTCCCGCCGAAGTCCTCGAGAAGGAAAAGGCTATCATGTTGCAGGAAGTTCTCAATGAGGGCAAGCCCGCGGCCATTGCCGAAAAGATCGTGCTCGGCAAGATCAACAAGTTCTATGAGGAGAACTGCCTCATGGAGCAGAAGTTCGTCAAGGACGACAAGGTCACGGTAAAACAGCTCGTCGCACAGACGGCCAAGGCGGCAGGCACGCCGATCGCGCTGAAACGCTTTGTGTTCTACGTCATGGGCGCGGGCCTCGAGAAGAAGAGCGAGGACTTGAGCGAGGAAGTCGCAAAACAAGTCGAAGCAATGAAGAAGTAAGAAAGAACAAACAAAAAGCAGCGGAAAGCGGGCTTCGATAGGGTTTTTTTGAGCAGCGGGGAAACCCGTTGCTTTTTTCGCAAAAAATTTGTCATATAACGGGCTTCTCGCAATAATCTGTGGTATAATAAAATCAAGTATACGGCGCGCGTATTTGAATTTCAAAAAACAAAGGAGATTTTATGGGAGGCGGAGGAGCAACAAGCGGCGGAACGTATGTGAGAGTCGATGGCAGAGCCGG
>CANREC010000125.1 GCA_947629535.1 uncultured Clostridia bacterium
TGTGCTTGACAGCGCCCAAAAACTCGCCCTGCAAAAAGAATATTTTGCGGCGGGCGCCCTCTCCGTCAAGGAGCGGAAAAGGCTCCTGAAAAAGCTCTACGCCGCCATCGCGGCGCATGAAAGGGACATCAACGGGGCGCTCCTTCAGGACCTCGGCAAGAGTGCGGCGGAGAGCTACATGTGCGAGGTCGGCATGACGCTCGCGGAGATCTCCCATATGCAAAAGCATATAAAAAAATATGCAAAAGCAAAGCATGTGAGAACGCCGCTCGCACAGTTCCGCTCCAAGAGTTATGTTTTGCCCTCGCCGTACGGGTGTGTGCTCGTCATGAGCCCGTGGAACTATCCCTTCCTGCTCACGATGGAGCCCCTCGTGGACGCGCTCGCGGCGGGAAACTGCGTCATCGTGAAACCCTCCGCCTACTCCCCCGCCACAAGCAAGGTGATGGCGGACCTCATCGAAGAGGTCTTTCCGCCCGAGATCGTCAACGTCGTCCTCGGCGGGAGAGCCGAAAATTCCGCCCTTCTCGATCTGCCCTTCGACAAGATATTCTTCACGGGGAGCGTGGCCGTCGGCAAAGAGGTCATGCGGCATGCGGCGGAGAAACTTATCCCCGTCACGCTCGAATTGGGCGGAAAGAGCCCCTGCATCGTGGACAGGACGGCGAATATCAAGCTCGCCGCCAAGCGCATCGTGTTCGGAAAATTCCTCAATTGCGGCCAGACATGCGTCGCGCCCGACTATATCCTCGTCCACAAGGACGTCGAAGAGGAGCTCCTCGCCGAGCTCAAAAAACAGATCGTCAGACAATTCGGCGAGAAACCCCTTCAGGATCCCGACTATGGGAAGATCGTCAACGAAAAGCACTTCAAGCGCATCTGCTCGCTCATCGACGATGAAAAAGTGTATTTCGGCGGCGAACGGGACGAACAAGCGCTCCGCATTTCCCCCACCGTCATGAGGAACGTGACGCGGGAGGACGCCGTCATGCAGGAAGAGATCTTCGGGCCCGTGCTGCCCGTTCTCACCTATACGGACGAGGAGACGGTCATCGGGGAGATCAACGGCGGCGGATCCCCGCTCGCGCTCTATCTCTTCACCTCGGACAAGCGGGCCGTGGAGAAGTTCACGGGGCGCGTCGCATTCGGCGGCGGGTGCGTCAACGACGTCGTCATCCATCTCGCGACATCGAACATGGGATTCGGCGGCGTGGGACAGAGCGGCATGGGCAGCTACCACGGCCGCGACGGGTTTGACTGTTTCACCCACAAAAAGAGCATCGTCGACAAGAAAACGTGGATCGACCTTCCCATGCGCTATCAACCTTATAAGAAATTTTGCATTGACCTAATTAGAAAGTTTTTGAAGTGAGAAATTATCGCAAAAGGATATATCCACCTGTTTGAGTGTAGAATTGAACGCGTAGCGTTCACACCTCGGAGCGGCGGCCTTCGCGACGGGTTGCGTCGGTCTCACCGACGCAACCGAAAACATCTTTGCCCTTTGGGCACTTCCCCTTAAAGGGGCAGCGAGGGTATGGACCACGGTGATGGTTCGACTACGCTCACCATGACATTATTTAGAACACGTTGCCCCCTACTCCCCTCGGGAGGGTGCAGATCCCGCCCGCTGTCATCCTGAGCTTGTCGAGGGATCTCTGCCACAATAGAGATTTCTCGCCTTTGGCTCGGCTCGAAATGACATAAAGGAGCATTCATCACAATTCTTAATTAAAAAACAGCGCCGCCCGACGGTCTTGCCGTCGGGCGGCGATGTTTTGATGTTCATCGGTTTTCCCGCTTTCGCGCAAACAGCACGAGGGTAAAGGAGAGCGCGGCGCCGACAACGAGAAGAGCGGCCGCGGCGACGAAGTACCACGGGTTCGACATCAGCACCGTGCCCGTCTCACGGATGACCGAGGTATACACGGCGGGAAGGCTGCCGACGATGAATCCGACAATGGAAAAGTACGTCCCGCGCGGAAATCTCTTCAGAAGATACCGCATGAGCACGGAGATCCCAAAGAATCCGCCGATCACCCCCACGCCCGCCGAGAGAAAGACGAGGATGCTCACGCCGACGTCTTTCCCCATCAAAAGATGTCCCGTGAGGAGCTGAACGAGCGGCGTATAGTAGCCGAAGATGAGAAGGAGCATCGACCCCGAGATCCCGGGGACGACGAGGGCGCATGCCCCCACCGCGCCGACGAGGACGAGGAGCAGATATCCGCCGAAATTCAGATGCAGAAGAAAGTCCTCGGGCCGTTCCGCGTTCGGCAAAAAACAGAGCGAGACCGCAAAGGCGAGCGGGATGAGAAGGGCGGCGATGTGCTTTGGGCTCGGCCGTCCCTTCAGCTTTTGAGTCACCGAGGGAAGTCCCCCGACCGCGAGACCGACGAAGAGCGAAACCGTTGGGATGGGAAAGCGTTCGAGCCCCCACTGGATGGGCAGGATGAGCGCCGCAACGCCGAGGATGAGCCCGAGAAGGATGGGAAGAAGAAAGACGACGCTCGCCTTGAAATGCTTGAAAATGCCCGCGACGGAGCCGACGAGCTTTTCGTAAATGCCCAAGATGGCCGCGACAGAGCCGCCCGAAAACCCCGGGATGATGAATGCGACGCCGATCGCCGCTCCCCTAACGATGTTGAGGAGAAACTCTACAAGCGCGTTCTTCGGTTGTTGGTCCTGTACCCGAACCTCGGGTTGTCCGTTTTCTTCCATTGTTTTAAGTATACCATAGGAATTGTGAAAATACAACCGATTCGAAAAAGCTTTGAGCTTGAAAATTACAAAACGGAGCAGATCATGATCGGAACGATACCCCCCGGCCGTGGCCTTGGTCCGTGCTCATTCTGTCTCTTCGCTCAATCTGAGCCCTCGCTGTCATCCCGAGCTTGTCGAGGGATCTCTTTAATTAAAAATTAAGGATCAAGAATTGTGGTAGTATGCTCATTCTGCCCCGCGCGCATTCTTGTTGCACCAAGCGCGGCACGAGCCCGTAGGTCGAAGTAGCGCAGCCGAAGGATCCCATCGAACGGGCGGAGCAACATGCCCCGTAGGTCTATGTCATTTCGAGCGGAGCCGAAGGCGTAGTCGAGAAATCTCTATTGCGGTGGAGATCCCTCGACAC
>CANREC010000126.1 GCA_947629535.1 uncultured Clostridia bacterium
GCCTGCGCACCAAAAGATCTTTGCGGACGATGCGGTCGTAGAGGCGCACGGCGGCGTCCATGATCTCCTTGGTCGAGGACGTGTACTCCCTGAGGTTTTCCGTCCCCGTGGCGGGCTTGGGAACGCGGCGGCCGTAGCGGTCGGCGACGGTCTCGCCCGAAAACGGCTTGTTCCCCTTCAGATTATCGACGTCATAGCCGACGTAGAGGCCGATCTGCCGCGTCTTGAGCCGCTTCGAGACGAGGTCCAGAACGAGCAGATCGATCATTTCCTTGACGATGAGTTTGCCCTTTTCGGCCGTGTAAGCGCTGCTGAGGACCTGCCCCGAGCTCAGGCTGTTCGTCGCGGGGCGGAAGGCCTTGATGTCCGCGATCGTGCAGGGTTCCCACCCCCATGCGTGATCGATGAGAAGTTCGGCGTTCACCCCGAACAAACCGTACAATAAGTCCTCGTTTTCGAGGCTGCAGCGGGCGACGTCCCCCATCGTGAAGAGGCCGTGAGACTCGAGCCGCCGCGCGTATCCGCCGCCCACCCGCCAAAAGTCGGTGAGCGGACGGTGATCCCACAAAAGACGGCGGTAGCTGTCTTCGTCGAGCTCGGCGATGCGCACGCCGTCCGCGTCGGCGGGGACGTGCTTGGCGACGACATCCATGGCGACTTTGGCGAGGTAGAGGTTCGTCCCGATGCCCGCCGTGGCCGTGATGCCCGTCTTTTGGAGAACTTCGCGGATCATCTTGACGGCGAGCCCGTGGGCGGTGAGCCCGTAGAGGCCGAGGTAGCCCGTGACGTCGATGAAGACTTCGTCGATGGAGTAGACATGAATGTCTTCGGGGGCGACGTACTGTTGATAGATATCGAAAATGGATGTGCTGATCTTTTCGTACAGGGCCATCTGCGGCGGGGCGACGATGTAGTCGGCCTCGAGGAAGGGATCGGCCATGAGTTCGCTCCTGAAATGCGAGCTCCCCGTGAAGGTATGGAAAGGCGAACGCTGTTTGCGCACGCGGTTGACCTCTTTCATCTTTTCCACGACCTCGAAGAGGCGTGCCCGCCCCGGGATGCCGTGCTCCTTGAGCGAGGGAGAGACGGCGAGGCAAATGGTTTTTTCCGTGCGGGTACTGTCTGCGACGACGAGGTTGGTATCCATGGGGTCGAGCCCGCGGGCGGCGCATTCCACCGAGGCATAGAAGGATTTTAAATCGATCGCGATGTATTTTTTCTCCATTCCCGCCCCCTTTTTTACAGTATACCACATTTTGAGGATTTTGTAAAGGACCGCGGGATGGGATGACGCGGGGGCGGGGCAGGCGTTCATGCTGAACAAATGTGAAGCATCCCATTAGACCTACGGAGTACAATATTTCATCGCTTTTGCTCCGCGCGTTTGCTGGGATCCTTCCCCTTCGACAAGCTCAGGGTCAGGATGAGCGCAGGAGTCCGACCTTGCATCCTCGGGATCCTTCGGGCTTCGCCCTCTGGATGACGCGAGGGCAGCAAGGGGACGCGTCCGCGGGACGCCTTCACACAAAAAGGGACAGCCGAAGCTGTCCCCATTTTTTAAGACATAAGTCACATTTTTCCGAGGATCTCTTTTTTCTTCTGTTCGAATTCCTCTTCGGTGATGATCCCAGCGTCGCGCAGATCTGCGATTTTTTTGAGGGTGTCCGCAGCATTGTCCTGCGGCTGCTCAAAATTTGTTGCGGAATACGAGGCGGTGCCGTTACGTCTATTCTCAATCGCTGTCGAAATAAATTCGACAATCTCATCGGCATTGAGAACATATGGAATTTTGAATGAACCGGAGGACGAATTTATAATAACAAGCTTGCCTGTAAAGAAAAGAAAGAAACTATTAACGGCAGACACATTGTCAATTTTTTCGATTGGCATTCTCAACGAAATTTTTGCAAACGGTATGAGGGCCGTGTAATATCCAAAAAGCTCCTTATCCGTTACAGTTAATTCTGTCAAACGCCTTTTTCTACGCTGTAAGGCGACACATATCGGAATAAGGGATATCAAGAATACTGCTAAAAAGATCGTAACAATAAGACATGTAGGATATCGCGAAAC
Organism: uncultured Clostridia bacterium; assembly: GCA_947629535.1. Lineage (GTDB taxonomy): Bacteria > Bacillota > Clostridia > Christensenellales > Borkfalkiaceae > Gallimonas. The sequence continues at coordinate 2,074 of CANREC010000126.1, forward strand.
CCTATAGCGTGAATAAAACGAGCAAGGAACGATAATGGCAATCAGAACAATGATTGCTATATAAATCCCCATACCAATGAATTGAGATTTTCTAATTTTGTTGGATATAACAGCTTTAATGTTCGATGTGTTTCTCATAATTTTATCTCCTATAAATCAATTTCTTGAACGACATTGTTCTTTCGTTTACCTGCAAAACATAGCCATGTTCTGCGGCCTTTTTTGCTACTGCCGACCCCTTTAAGAGATACCGCAACTCCTTAGGCATCGGGGCACCCGTCAACTTCTCATACTGCTTTTCCGTCAACGAGAAATCGGAGTTCGCTTCAAAGAGCGGGTAAAGTTTCGTAAAATTTGGTTGTTTTCCCATTGGTTTTCTCCTTTTTGTCCTATGACAGGACAATTTTAATTTTTCATTAGTATATCATGATAATTGTCCTATGTCAAGACAAAAATGAAAAAAAGGAGAAAATTATGGCGCGGATCATTGACGGCCAAAAGATGAATCTGATTGGAGAAAATGTAGCAAAACGACGCAAAGAACTTAAAATGAGTCAGCAAAAGTTGTCAAATCAACTGGAGCTGTATGCCGTTTATGTGTGTCGTGGGTCCGTATCACGCATTGAGGACCGCTCACGCACGGTCACGGATATCGAGCTCTATGCGATCGCAAAAGTTTTGAATGTGGAGATCAGTGACCTGTTTGACAAGGAAATGATAGGAGAATGAATTTCAAGAGTATAAAAAATGTCTGTGCCCGAGGGGGTTTCCGTAAGGAAATGCCCGAGGGCACAGTTTCTTTTTCACCCCCTCCCCTACCCCTCCCCCTCAAAAGGGGGAGGGCAAGAGGGCCCTTGGCTCCACCATAATTTTTCATTTTCAATTTATAAAAAATCGTCACATATGTGACGATTTTTTTCCTGTTCCGTGGTTTGGTTGTGTTATTTTCTGCTGCAAGCGCGGCCCTGCGGATAGAGGGGCAGCTCAAAGAATCCAGAGCAGACCTCCTGCGAATACTCCTGTGCGGGCGGAATGGCGCAGTAG
>CANREC010000127.1 GCA_947629535.1 uncultured Clostridia bacterium
CAACCCCCTCCCCTACCCCTCCCCCTTCAACGGGGGAGGGCGAGACAAAGGCTCAGGATGAGCGCAGTGCCCCCCGCTCATTCTGAGGGGGCCGCTGTCATCCCGAGCTTGTCGAGGGATCTTCGCCGCAATAGAGATTTCTCGACTTCGCCTTCGGCTCCGCTCGAAATGACAGAAACCTACGGACTGCATTTAATGACAACCCCCTCCCCTGCCCCTCCCCCTTCAACGGGGGAGGGCGAGATAAAGGCTCAGGATGAGCGGGTGGGGCAGGTATAAGGCAGGCGAAGGGGCACAACATACAAGAAAACACAAGAGCATACAAAAGAGCGCCCGCAGGCGCTCTTTTGTGTTTCTTTATACTGTATCCCATTTTCGTGTTGTAGTTTCAGTTACGGTATGCGTGAAATCACCAAATGTGTAAGTTATTGTAATGATCACTTGCGCATCATCTCTCTCGCGGGCATTCCCTTGCCCCGTGCTTGTATCGATATATGAGGTATAATTATTTTGCGTGATTTCATTCGTACCGCCAAACAGTCCGCTTGTATAAGCGTTAAAGACATATTTCATGGAAACGGTCGCTTCACTTGCAAAGGCTCCGAGCAGTGTTCCGCCATCAATTTTTACCGTTACGGTATAATCATAATAAGTCTGCTTGGACCACCCATTCCCCTTGTCAATAGGATTCGTTCCTTCCGCCTTAGTGATCTCTACACTCAAGTTGCTGATCCACAATGCCTCAACGATGATGGTGGGTTGAGGAGTTTCGCCGAAGGAAAACGGCCCTGTTACTTGTTCCCATTTTCCGTCCTTCTGCATAAACCAGCCGAGGAAAGTGTACCCTGCCGCCGACGGCGTTATGAGATCATATTGTTCGTGGAATGTCACTTCCGCTACGGCCTCATCACTGCCGCCAAATCCGCCCGTTTCATCTGCCATACATGCTATTTCCGAACGATAGATGATGGTATCGCCCTCATATTCCACCCCGAACTCCGCGCCCTTTGCCGTAATCGCAGGGTCGGGCTTGAAGTATTTCTCACGCGTGCCGTAATCGGGCAACATACTGCTGCATTCCAATCGGAAAACATTTGTCTCGGGGTCGCCATCGGGCACTTGTACTGTGCCGATGACCTCACCCTGCACTTTGATTTCCGAGCTGTACTCCATATCGACCTTTCGATACCAAAGGCCTTTGTCCTCATCATACTGCCATGTCCTGCCGGGGTCACAGTCGACGGGATTATCGAGATAGAAAGTCACCTCAAAGAAGCGGTTCAACGGACGGGCGCTGATCACGCCGTTCTCTGCAACTGCATCTCCGACAGACGTCTCCCAGCGAATGATCTGCTCGTCAGGAGCATTGTCGTTGATCCCATCGGGCAGCCCAGGATATATGAGCGTTGAATACAGCGTACGCGCGGGATTGCCGTCCGCTCCCGTGGAGAGGAATACGCTCTGTTCTCCGTCGAGCGGCTCTGCTTTGCCGTTCCAATCAATGTACTGATAGGTGACTGTTCCCTGCTGCGCCTCAAGGAACTTGAGCCCCTCGACACGACTCTTCGTATTGGGGTTATCCCAGCCCTGTTCAGCATTGAGCTTTTCGATCATAGCGCCCATGCCGTGCTCTTTGTTGCTTACTTCATCGGAAATGTCATTTGTCTGATCGCTGACACCATTCTCCATCACCCCGCCGGGGTTATGCCAACGGAGTGAGAGATCGGCTTCAATCACGGTCACAATAGTCAAATTAACAGTGATATCGTGGAGATAGCCATCCGCATCCTCGCACAATGTGACATTGATTTTGCCGAGAATGCCTTTGACAAGCGCATTGCCGTTGAGGGTAATATCCCATGCGGCGGGCGTCGTAACATTGCCGTTTTCCGTGACCTCCGCGGTATAGGTGTACTTGCTGAGAACATCGTCGAGACGTTTGCCGAAGTCGACGGCCTTGTCGGATTCTGTAGAACCGTTACCCGAATTCTTATTGATTAACTCTAAAACTTGGTCGCCAAAGTTGAGAATGAATCCAAGCTGATTCAAAATATCGCTCATGAAGTTATCAATCGGCATTGCACGGTAGAGGGTGATATAATCGTTCGGGTTCGTGTAAGTATGCTTTCTTGCATCAATTGGATGTCCTAGGAGACCTTTGAGTATCTCATAATAAGACTTTTGGACACGCTTGATATACACCATGCCGCCTTTGATCGTAATATCAACTTCACCGTCCCCGTTGATTGCGACGAAAGCTCCTAAATTGGCTGATTGATATTCGAGCCTTATATTGACCCCTATCTTACCCAGTTCATCGACCGTGATTGAAATAGCAATGATATCGACTTTTATAGAAAAATCGCCGATGTCGAGGCCAAAAAGCTTTGCCGTGATCTTTCCGTCAATATAGAAGTAATCATTGACGGCGTAGTGGTGCGGGGTCTCTTCGCCCGAGATGATGTCGCCCTCCTCATTTTCGCCGTGCGTCGCACTCTTGGCAAGGGCCTGAAGGAGTTTATCGGCGCCGAGGAAACTGCGATAGGTGCCCGAGGGCACGGCCCAATTATCCTTGTCCTCTTCCCCCTCGACCTTTCCATAATCGATCGCGCCGTCGAGCGAAGTATTGAGCACGCCTTCCTTGTCATAGATGTTGTGAAGTTTGAGCTCTTTGAACCGACCGAAGGTGTAAGTTGTAGCTCCATCGTCTGTTTTTTCCACAACATCTGCCGTCTTGGTGAGCGTCGCCTTGACGTTTTCAAGGCCCTTCATGCCGTAGAGGCTCTCGGAATAGAGCTCGATCTCAAGTCCTTCGACCGTCTGTTCTTCAACCTGTGTTTCTGTGAAGGCAAGGGTCTTAAGATAGTCGCCGAGCTTGAATTCCGTCGGCTCGGCCGTTTCGTCGAGCGCAGCGGGCTGTGCCTCTGCATCCTTTCCGCCCTCCTCTCCGCCGAACAGGCCCTTGAACAGGGGCGAAACGATGCCGCCGAAGGCCTTGAACTGCTCCACCGTGTCCATGTCCGTGAGCCACTTGAATACCATGAAATCGTTGAGGATGCCCACGTCGATGCCGAAGAGAGGCAGCGCGGAGGAGAGAAGGGTCATGATCTC
>CANREC010000128.1 GCA_947629535.1 uncultured Clostridia bacterium
GAGGGGGTTGGGTTTCCCCATTGTCATCCCGAGCCGCGCGTAAGCGCTTGTCGAGGGATCTCCACTGCTTTGTCATCCCGAGCTTGTCGAGGGATCTCCACCGTAATAGAGATTTCTCGACTGCGCCTTCGGCTCCGCTCGAAATGACAGAAAGAGGGCCGCCCCCTTGCCCCCGCGTCATGTTTTCCCGCGCGCTCATCCCGCCCCCCCGCGTCATCCCGAGCCGCGCGTAAGCGCGTGTCGAGGGATCTCCTCAAACGAAGTCCGACAACGACCGTCGGGATCCTTCGCTACGCTCAGAATGACGCGTTTGGTGCAATAAGAATGCGCGCGGGGCAGAATGAGCACAACCGCCGTCCGTTCATGCAGAGCGTAGCGATGCATCCCGGCAAACGGACGGAGCATCTTGGGACGACACCACCTCACCCATTCCGCCCCTCACGTTCTCCCTCAACAAGGGCGGCCTCGGAATGAAAAAAGCCGTGCCCGTTTCTCTACATAAAAAAACGTTTTTGTAAGGAGGTCAATATGCAAAAACTCAAAATCGCGCTCGCGATCGCGCTGCCCGTCGTCATTGTGCTGCTCGCCGCTCTCATCTTGGGCCCCTTCAGCGTCAAAAACGAGGAGAATGACCTCGGCGCGGCCTTCGCCGTCATCATCGTCATTTTATTCAATGTGGGCTCCGTCATCGTTTGCCTGCCCTTTGCGGTGGCCTTCCTCGTCATCGAGATCTGCCTGTTCACGGCCAAGAAACAGAGGCGCGTCGCCTGCGCACTGCTCGTGCTGATGAGTATTCTTTTGCCCCTGCTCGGGATCCTGATCGGGGTCGACGCCTTGGTGTTTGCGGCTTATTCGACGCTTTTTTTGTTGATCGCAATCGCGACGGCCGCCGTCTATCTCGCCGCCTATGTGCTCTGCATTCTCTACTTCCTCGCCTGCCGAAGAAATGCGGAATGACGGGGTCTCAGGCAACCATTCCAATCACGTCCCGCCACAGTTTTTAATTAAAGAGATGCTCCGTAGGTTCAATGGGATCCTTCGCTGACGCTCAGGATGAGCGGGCAGGACAGGATGACGCGGCGGGTCAGACTGAGCGCGGCGCGACGGCAGACATGAAAAAAATCGGCACATATGTGCCGATTTTTGACTTCGTATAAGGGGATCCTTCGGCTGCGCCTCAGGATGAGCGGACGTTGCCCACCCCCCTACCCCCCCTCCTTGGGAGGGGGCATGACTGCGTTCAGAATGAGCGGAGGGTCACTTTACGATCAGGCTCTTGCCTGTCATCTCCTTGGGAATGGGCAGCCCCATGACTTCCAAAAGGGTGGGGGCGAGGTCGGCAAGGACGCCGTCGCGTCTCAGCGTGACGCCCTTCAGCTCCTCGGAGATGAGCACGACGGGCACAGGGTTGGTCGTGTGCGCCGTGAAGGGGGAACCGTCCGTGTCGAGCATCTTGTCCGCATTGCCGTGGTCGGCCGTGAGAAGGACGGCTCCGCCCATCGACAAAATCTTATCGACGACCTTCTTGACGCATTCATCCACCGTGTGCACAGCCTTGACCGCCGCGGGAATGACGCCCGTGTGGCCGACCATGTCGCAGTTGGCAAAATTGAGGATCATCGCGTCGTATGCGCCCGTCCCGAGCTCGGCGATCGCCTTTTCTGTCACTTCGGGAGCGGACATCTCGGGCTGAAGATCGTACGTTGCGACCTTGGGGGAATTGATGAGCACGCGGACTTCGTTCTCGTTAGGGGTCTCCACGCCGCCGTTGAAGAAGAAGGTCACATGCGCGTACTTCTCCGTCTCGGCGATACGGAGCTGTTTCTTGCCCATCTTGGCGAGGTATTCGCCCAACGTGTTGGTGAGTTTTTCCTTGGGGAAGGCGATCTCCACGCCCTCAAATTCTGCGTCATATACGGTGAAACAGACATACACAGGGTGCAAAAAGCCCGTTTTTCGCTCGAACGCCGTGCCCTTGGGGACGACAAATTCCTTCTGTGAAAAGGCCCGCGTGATTTCCCGCGCACGGTCGGGACGGAAGTTGAAGAAGATGATGGGATCGCCCTCGCCGACGAGCGCGACGGGCTTGCCTTTTTCACAGATGTTGGTGGGGAGAACGAACTCATCCGTCACGCCCTTTTCATAACTTTCCTCGAGCGCCTTGACGGGGTCCTCGGCATGGACCCCCGTGCCGAGCGTGAGCATATCGTACGATTTTTCCTCGCGGTCCCAGTTGTTGTCGCGGTCCATCGAGTAGTAGCGGCCCGACAAAGAGGCGAGCTTGCCGTAGCCCAAATTTTGCATATATGTGAGCAGTTCCTTGACAAATTCGACGCCTGAGGTGGGGGAAACGTCACGCCCGTCCATAAAGGCGTGGACGTACGTTTCGGGCACGCCCCGCTTTTTGGCCATCTCGAGAAGGGCAAAGAGATGGGTGATGTGGGAATGCACGCCGCCGTCGGAGAGCAGCCCCCACAAGTGTAATTTCTTGCCGTTTTCCTTGGCGCTGTCCATGGCCTTGACGAGGGCGGGATTTTCGAAGAAGTCGCCGTCCTGAATGGACTTTGTGATCTTGGTGAGATCCTGATAGACGATGCGTCCCGCCCCCATGTTGAGGTGGCCGACCTCGGAGTTGCCCATCTGTCCGTCGGGCAGACCCACGGAGAGCCCGCTCGCGCCGAGCGTCGCAGAGGGATAATTTTCCCGATAATACGTCACGTTTTTGCTGCCGTCCATGAAGATGGCGTTGCCGTTTTGATCGGGGTTGAGCCCGTAGCCGTCCATGATGATGATCGCATAAGGTTTTTTCATGTTTTTGCACCTCTTTTTCTTTCGGAAACATTATACCCTGTTTTCACCAAAATGGCAAGTGAATTGAGAAATATTCTTGAAAGGCCGTTCTCCCCGCAGCCCCTGTTGAATGAGACGGAAACGGCGGTCAAAGGCTTCACCCCTCAGGGGGGGAGCTGTCGCGCTGTCCTTGCGCGACTGAGGAGGGGTGCTC
>CANREC010000129.1 GCA_947629535.1 uncultured Clostridia bacterium
GTAAAGTCGAGGGGCACCTCGGAGCCTTCCTCGCCGTAGATCTGCAGGGCGACATTGTAGGCCGCCACGGCGTTGCGCTCGCGGTCGAGGCAACCGATCTTCGCCCCCGCCGCGTGCATGGCGGCGCACCCGCCCATGTGGTCGTAATGGGCGTGCGTCAGCAGGACGAACCGAACTTTCAGCCCCAACCGTTTGGCCTCGTCAAGGGCGCGGGGCTGTGCGGGGTCGATGACGACCGTCCCCCCTTTTCCCGTGATAAAATAGGTATTTGCGGCAAATTCCTGCGGATACAGCGTTTGGATGTTCATCCGTTATTCGTCCTCCTGACGTCAATGATGCGGGGGTAGCCGCGGAGTTTCCCGATGAGGATCTCCACGTCCTGCTTGCTCAACAAACTCACCGTCACTTCGACGATGGCGTCGCCGTTCTTGTCATACCGTCCGTTGATGGACGTGAGCGAAAGTTTCATCTCGTTGACGCCCAAGGAGATGGCCGAGAGCGCCGCGCCCTGCTCTTCGGCGGTGACGATCAGCCCCGCCTTGAACCGTGCGTCCTGCATCCTCTCGCCCGTCCATTCGGCGGGCTGGAGCCTGTCGGGCTCGGCGTTGCGGATGTTCGGGCAGTCGCATCTGTGGACGACGACTCCTCTCCCGCGCGTCACATAGCCGATGATGTCGTCCCCGGGCACGGGCGAACAGCAGCCCGCAAAGGAGACGAGGAGCCCGCTCATTCCCTTGATCGTGACCGTCCCCTTGGCGTTCTTCTCCTTGAAGGGCTGAAGGACGGGCGTCGGGACCTCTTTGCGGAAGTAATCGACGAGACGGAAAAAGACCTGATTGGCCGAGACGGCCCCGTACCCGACGGCGGAGAACATCTCGTCCTGCGTGTCAAAGGAGAACTTCTCGGAGACCTTCTTGAAACTCTCGGGCGTCAGGATCTCCGAAAGTTGGTAGCCCTTGCGTTTTGCCGCCTCTTCGAGCATCGTGCGGCCGAGCTTGATGTTGTCCTCCCGCATGGCCTTGCGGAAGAAGGACTTGATCTTCGCCTTTGCGGACGGGGAACGGACGAACTTGAGCCAGTCGCGCGAGGGGCCCTTGCTCGTCGGGCTCGTGATGATCTCGACGACGTCGCCGAGCTCCAGAACGGAGTCGAGGGGCACGATCTTTCCGTTGACCTTTGCGCCCGTACAGCGGTTGCCGACCTCGGAGTGGATGGCATAGGCAAAGTCCACGGGGGTGGCGTTTTCGGGCAGGGAGATGACCTTGCTCTGCGGGGTGAACACGAGGAGTTCGTTGGAATAGAGCTCCTCCTTGACGCTGTTCATGAATTCCTTGGAATCGCGGAATCCCCCCTGAAGGTCCATCATCTCGCGGATCCACGAGATCCTCATATCGAGCGAGGTCTGGTCGCTGCGGTTTTCCTTATATTTCCAGTGCGCCGCGATACCGTATTCGGCCGTGCGGTGCATCTCCTCCGTGCGGATCTGGATCTCAAAGGGTTGGCCGAAGTTGGTGAGCACCGTCGTGTGCAGAGACTGGTACATGTTGGGCTTGGGCGTCGCGATGTAGTCCTTGATGCGCCCGGGGACAGGTTTCCACTTCATGTGGATCTTGCCCATGACCTCATAACATTCATCCACCGTGCCGACGATGACGCGGACGGCCGTGAGGTCGTAGATCTGGTCGAGCGTCTTGTTCTTCGTTTTCATCTTTTTATAGATGGAATAGAAGTGTTTGGGACGCCCGAACACCTCGCCCGAGATGTTCGATTCCTTCATGATGGCGTTGATCTCTTCGACGACAAAATCCACGAAACGGTTGCGTTCTTCGAGTTTCTGATGGATGTTTTCGACGAGAAATTCAAAGGCCTCGGGGTCGATATATTTGAGGCAGAGGTCCTCGAGCTCGCACTTGACCTGACTGATACCGAGCCTGCCCGCGATGGGCGCATAGATGTCAAGGGTCTCCTTGGCCATCTTCTGCTGACGCTCTTTGGAGAGGAAATTGAGGGAGCGCATGTTGTGAAGGCGGTCGGCGAGCTTGATGATGATGACGCGGATGTCCTTGGCCATCGCGATGAAGATCTTGCGGAAATTCTCCGCCTCTTCCTCTTCCTGTGACTTAAAGACGATCTTGTCGAGTTTTGTGACGCCCGAGACGAGCGTCAGGACCTCTTCGCCGAACTCTCGGCTGATGTCGTCCTCGGTCGCGGGCGTGTCCTCGATGACGTCATGCAAGAGCGCCCCCGCGATGGTCGGGGCGTCGAGCCCGAGGTCCACCAAGATCTCGGCGACGGCGCAGGGGTGGATGAAATAGGGCTCCCCCGACGCACGCTTTTGGTTCTTGTGCGCCCGCGAGGCATAGTCGTAGGCGCGGAGCAGCATATCTCTGTCCTCGCCGACGTAAAATTCATAGATCTTCATGAGGATGGGTTCCATCATTCCTCCTTCATGCGGACCGCCGCCGCATAGATGGATGAATCCATCAGGTCCTTTTTCTCTCCCCGCACGGTGCGGATCTCGCCGTCCTCGAGGACGATGAGCCCGAGCTCCTCGAACACGGAGAGGGCAAAGAGGAGCTGCGTCTCCCCGAATCCGAGCCCCCCGCTCAGCGATACGGCCTCGGCAAGGGACTCACCCTTGAGGTGCGCCCCCCTGACGGCCGCAAAGATCTCCAGAAGTTCCCCGCGATCCGTCGTGCTCTCCCTGAGCGGGCCATAGCCGCAGATCTCGCCGTTATAGTAAAGTTTTGCCTTCCCCGTGACGCAGGGGTCCCCCGCGGGAGAGTCGAGAAAGACGACTTCACGGTAGGCGGAAAGGTCGCATCCGTCCTCGGGTGCATAGAGGACGGTATTGCCGACATTGGGCGAAGAGAGGCGGAACACGTCGACGGACAG
>CANREC010000130.1 GCA_947629535.1 uncultured Clostridia bacterium
GTGGAGATCCCTCGACTACGCTCGGGATGACATGATCAGAATGACACCCCTTCCGCCCCTGCGTGGCACCTACCCCTCAATGGGGGGCAAGGATCTGTGGGCCGAATGGGATCCTTCGGCTGCGCCTCAAGATGAGCGCTGCGCGTTCATTTTTCACTTTATCTTGCTTTTCCAGATCTTTTCAAATCTCTCTTCGGCGGCGAGGAGCTCGCGGGCAAGCGCCTCGATGTCCTCGTCGGCCATGTCGCGGCTCATGTCGGAGAGCGTCGTCTTGAGCGCCGTGATGCCCATGACCGTCCCCTGCACCATCATCTCGGCGATGTGGGCGGAGGAATCGTCCTTCATTGTGCTCATCTTGATGCTCGACCACATCATGGCCTTCTTGAAGGGGCCCGGGTTCTTCAGTTCGATGTTCTTGTCCCGCGCCAAAATGGCGGCCTTGGCGCAAAAATGTTCGTACTCTTCGTGCTCGCGCATGAGTTCCTCTCTCAGTTCCGTCTCTTCCGTCTCGGGCAGAATGTCCGTGATGGACTGAAGGGCCAGCTGACAGTTGCGGTGGATCTCCGCAAGCACTTCTTCGCTTTTTTTGATCTCCATATCACACTCCTTTGACAGAAGTTTGTGTTTTTTGCACGTTTGTATGCAAAACTGCTTGACTTTTCTCCTTGCCTATGATAAAGTATTTGTTGAGCCGCCAAGAACGGGCTTTTTTAAGCGTCCGATTTTTTCAAACGGACCGCCTATGACGTCTTGCGAGACTGGGAAGAGGAGGTAAAAGCGAAAATGTACGCAATCATCGAAAACGGCGGGAAACAGTACAAAGTTTCCGAGGGCGACGTCCTCAAGGTCGAAAAGCTGAACGCCGAAGTCGGCGCGGAAGTCTCTTTCGGCGTCGTGATGCTCGCGGACGGGGAGACCGTCAAAGTGGGCGAGGAAGTCGCATCCGCCAAGGTGACCGCGACCGTTCAAGCGCAGGACAAGTACAAGAAGATCATCGTGTTCAAGTATAAGTCCAAGAAGAATGAGCGCAAGAAGCAGGGCCACCGTCAGCCGTTCACCGCAGTCAAGATCGAGAAGATCACGCTTTAACAGCAAGGAGTTCGCTCCTCGCGGGAATTCAGAAATAAGGAGAATGGAAAAATGTTTTTTATCCGTTTGTTCGCGCATAAAAAGGGGACCGGTTCCTCCCACAACGGCAGAGACTCCGAGGCGAAAAGGCTCGGCGTAAAGCGGCAGGACGGGCAGGAAGTGCTTGCGGGCAGCATCCTCGTGCGCCAGAGAGGCACGAAGATCTATCCCGGCAGCAACGTCGGCATCGGCGGGGACGATACGCTTTTCGCCCTCAAGGACGGCGTCGTCAGGTACGAGCGCAAGGGAAGAGACAAGAAACAAGTCAGCGTCTATTGATTTTATCGAAACAAGCTCCGCCAAACGTGCGGAGCTTTTTTGTTGAAAAATGAACGCTACGCGGTCAAAGAGATCCCCTTCAACTGCGCTCAGGGTCAGAATGAGCGAGACCTGCCGTTCATCCTGAGCGAATGCGAAGGATCCCCTTCAACGAAGTCCGACATCAAACGTCGAAATCCCTCGTTTCTCTCTGAATGACGCATCGGGAAAGGGGAGAATGGAAGGGACGGGACAATAGTAAAACTCCGCAGAGACTGCGGAGTTTTACTATAACAATGGAGGAAAAAGTTGAATAAGCGATTTTATGACTCTTGACGGATGATCGGCTCCCATGTCAGGCTTGCGGTCGAAGGGGCAAGAAGTTCGATCTTATCCATGTTGTATCCGACGGAAGCATCGGGGGAGAATGCGATGATGTCGATCACGTTTTCGCCCGCTGTGAGCTGGATGCAGCCGAGATTCGTCGCGTGGAAATCACGTTTGTCTTCGTTCGCGGGGCATGTATTGGGATCGTAAGCGGGAACCGTGGAACTTCTCGTCAGGACATCGCCATTGACGACAACGGTCATTTGATCGGTAAATACGGTCACCCTGCTGTGCGTGGAAGCTGTGATAAGGAGAGAGACGGTCATGTCAGCGTCAGCGGTGATCGTGAAGGTGAGTATCTTTCCGTTGCCGCCCTGGAGGCTCTGCACAAAGACGCAGTCGCCCTTCGCAGGTTGTCCGGTTCTGTCGATCACATCGGGTTCGCCCCCTGCGGGATCGTACCATTCGCAATATTCGGCCTCGAATACAAAGCTCTTGTTTCCTGCTCCGCACTTGTCGTCCGCTGCGTCTTGCGTACAACGGACATCCATGCACTTGCCGCAAACAGGGCAATAGATGTCGCATTTTGCTGTCTTTTCGACTTGTTTCTCGTAGTCACAGACGGAGCATTTGTTGCCGACAAAAGTATGTGCGGTTTCATCCTTCTTCTCCGTGTTGTGGCCGCAGGTCGCCGCGTACCAATGGGTGTGTTCATCGTACGACCATGTCGTTGCGAAGGTGTGCGTGTGGGGACGTTCATAGTTGCAGGTGGAGCACTTGTCGCCGACAAAGGTGTGCTTTGCCTTTGCGGAGACTTCTGTCGTATGCTCGCAGGTCGCCTTGTGCCAATGGTAGTCGGCGTTGCTCTCCCATGTCGCGGCGAAGGTATGCGTATGCTCGGCGGGAGCGGGCTCGCCGCATGCGGCAAAGCTGAAGATGCACCCGAAAGCGAGACAGACAGACAAGATGAGGGAACAGAGTTTGAATGTCTTTTTCATAATTTTTCTCCTAATGATTTTTTGTTTTTTGCGCCGTTTTCCCTCGGCGCGGAGGGGTTGGGTTGGACTGCGTTTGAGGGGATCCCTCGACACGCGCTTACGCGCGGCTCGGGATGACATGGGGGACTGCGTTTGAGGGGA
>CANREC010000131.1 GCA_947629535.1 uncultured Clostridia bacterium
GCGCGTGTCGAGGGATCTCCACCGCAATAGAGATTTCTCGACTGCGCCTTCGGCTCCGCTCGAAATGACATAGACCTGCGGAGCTCCGCCCGTTTGAGGGGATCCATCGCTGACGCTCTGAATGACGCATTGTCGGGGTTTCCGGTAACCATTTCAATAACGCCCCGCCACAATTCTTAATTTTTATTTCTCAATTTTCCACAGCCGATGCAACTTGTGCTTGCGAGCAATTCCCCGAGAAGAAGGGAACTGCTCGCCCAAACAGGGATAAACTTCATAGCCGTGCCCTCTTTGTTCGATGAAGGAACGAGGGGGCTTTCCGCATGCGATACAGTCCTGCTCTTCGCCCGCGAGAAGGCGAGGGAAGTGCGGAGCCGCTATCCAGACTGCCCCGTGCTCGGCGCGGACACCGTCGTCTGCGTCGGGGACAGGATCCTCGGCAAGCCCAAGGACGGAGCGGAAGCGGCCGAGATGCTGCACCTTTTGAGCGGCAGGACGCACAGCGTATTCACGGGCGTCTGTCTCATCACGGACGGTGCCGAGGACGAATTTTTTACCGAGACCAAAGTCACCTTTTTCCCCTTGGGCGAAGAGCTCATCTTAAGGTATGTGAAGAGCGGTCTGCCCCTCGATAAGGCAGGCGCTTACGGGATACAGGACGGTTATCCGCTCGTCGAAAAGTGCGAGGGGAGCTACACGGGCGTCGTGGGGCTTCCCGTCGAAGAGACGGCCGCCCTGTTGAAACGCAGGAGGTTGTTATGACGAAATTTGCAATCGATTTCGGGACGGCGGTCACGAAGATCTTTCAGCTCGGCAGCGGCAACGGCATCGTGCTTTCCGAGGCGACCTGTGTGACTGTCGACAGGGGAACGCGGGAGATCAGATCGCTCGGCGACGAGGCAAAGAAGGTCCTCGGCAAGACGGCGGATACCGACGTCATATTCCCCGTGTATGAGGGAGAGATCGTTGACGAGGCCCTCGCGGGGGAACTGCTCCATTACTTCTTCGGCAAGATCGGGCGGAAGGGCTTTACGGAGGCCCTCTTCTGCGTCCCATGCGGCTGTACGAAGGAAAACCGCGCAAAATATCTCCGCGTGGCACGGGACGCGGGGCTTTCGAAGGTCAGTTTCGTCGAAGTTCCCTACCTCGCCGCGCTCGGGATGAGCGTGCCCGTCTCCGAATCCAATCCCGCCTTCGCCATCGACATCGGCGCGGGAAAGACGTCGCTCGCCGCCTTCTCCTTTGACGGCATCAATGCAGGGCTCAACATGAACGTCGGCGGCAACAACATGGATACGTCCATCATCGACCATATCGCCCAGACGTACAACCTCAAGATCGGTCTCTCCACGGCGGAAAAACTCAAAAATACCGTCGGGAGCCTCATTCCCCACGACCACCAGAGCTATGTCGTGCAGGGCAGGGACATCACGTCGGGCAAGCCCCGTCAGGTCGCCGTCTATTCCGAGGACATCGTCCGTCCCATCTCCGTCTATGTCAATCTGATCTTGGAGTATGCGGAGCTCATTTTGCGCAAACTTCCCGAGGAGATCTCGGCCACCATGTGCAGGAGCGGGATCTATCTCTCGGGCGGCGTGAGCGCGATGCCCGGGCTCGGCGACTATGTGCAGGGGCGTCTCCAGATGGACGCGCACGTCGCCGAGGATCCGCAGATGGCCGTCGTCTTGGGCGGCGGCAGGGTGCTCGGGAACGCCGCGCTCCTCGACAAGTTGCTCATGAAATAAAAAATTTTTATTTTCTGCCAAAATATTGTTGACATAATTTCACGATGAGAGTAGAATAAAACAAACAAAAATCAGGAGGATATGAAACAATGAAACACAAATTTTTGTCAGGCATCGCAACGGCCGCACTTGCAGCGGTCATGTGCATCGGGTTCGTCGGCTGCGGCGGCGGCGCTGCGAGCATCAAGGGCGAAGAGGTCACGCAGGAACAATGGACGGCGGCCTTCTCGGACGAAACGTTCTCCAACTACAAGCTCACGATCAAGGCAACGGCTGAGGAGAAAGAGGGCGACAAGAGCGGCAAGACGAACAGCGAAGTGACGGTCACGGTCGCCGACAAGAAGGAGCACATCGTCATGAAGTCATCTGCCGAGGGCAATGCATACAGCGAGGATGCGCTCAAGGAAATGAACAGAGAAGAGGAATTCTATGTGGACGGCACGGGTATTGTCCCCGTTTACTATGCCAAGAATGAGGACGGCAAGTGGGAAAAGACGTCCAGCGGCATGACCGCGTCGAGCATTGTCGGCGTTGTGAAAGCGTGCGCATTGTTCTATGGCCAGTTCGAGTACAGCGAGGAGAAAGAGGGCTATGTGCTGAAAGCGGCCGCTCAGCTCCCTAGCGGGAGCGGGGACATGCTGAAGAATGCCGTGCTCAAGTTCAAGGACGGCAAGCTCGCAGGGTTCGTGGTCGAATACAACGATGAAGAGGACGGGGACTATTCAAAGATGGTGCAGGATTACCTCTTCACCTACGGCGGCCAGAAAGTCGAACTTCCTTCCATCGAGAAATAAGCTGAATCGACCAAAAAATCGCCACATATGTGGCGATTTTTTGTTTGAAGTGCGGAGCCCTGTAGGTTCAATGGGATCCCTCGACTACGCTCGGGATGACAATACGGTGGAGATCCCTCGACTACGCTCGGGATGACAATACGGTGGAGATCCCTCGACTACGCTCGGGATGACAATGGGAACGGCAACCCCCTC
>CANREC010000132.1 GCA_947629535.1 uncultured Clostridia bacterium
GAGGGGGGTGGGCAACGGCAAACATGCCCACCTCAGTCACCTGCGGTGACAGCTCCTCCTCGGGAGGAGCCTTATGCCGCTCCGCCCGTTCACTTCTTTTTCTCGATGCGTTTGACCGTCTTGTCGTGTTTTTCGAGGAAAGAGGAGAGCGTCGACTTTGCGGCATTGTAGTTGGGCGGAAGGAAGGAGCGGTCCTTCACGTCGGGCGGGGCGGGCGGCGGGTCCTGTGTTTCGGGCGCCGCTGCGGCGGGCGGGGCGGAGCGCGGCGCGTTTTCGTCATCGAGGATGGCAGAGAGGGTGTCGAGGAGCTCGAAAATCCCGAATTTTTCCATTTTTTCACCTTCAGAACAAAATTTTTTACAAGAAAAGTTCAAGGGAAGGGAGTTTTTGATTGCAAAAACTCTTTCTATAGTATATAATTGGATATGTATCGTTAGAACAAAAACGGTGCAAAACAAGAAGGGAAAAGGCCTATGCGCAAAGGTTTTAGAAAATTTATCGCAATCGCCGCCGCCGCGGTCATGTCGGCGGGGGCACTCTCGCTCGCCGCATGCGGCACGGATTTCGTTCCCCCCAAGGGAATGCCGCAGGACGGGGACCCCGTCTCGAACGGCGGCTTTGTCGTTGCCAAGGGTGACTACTACTATTTCATCAACGGCATCGAATCGTACACTTCCGACAACACATACGGCAAACCCGTCAAGGGCGCCCTCTATCGCATCAAGATGGGGGACTTGAAGGAGAACGAGGCCGAGCGCGTCGTCCCTTCCATCATCGTAGCGGGAACGTATGACGCAGGCATCTATATCTACGGAGACAGGGTCTACTATACGACGCCCAACGACGTCCCCGACGCCATCACGGGCGAGACGGACACCAACTACATGTACTTCAAGAGCGCCAAGCTCGACGGTACGGACGTCAAGAGCTATTTTGCCGTTGAGTCCAACAGTACGCCCTACCGCATCGTCTCCGTTGGCGGCACCGTCTATGTGATGTATGTCGAGAGCAACGACATCTATTCCTACAACACCTCGAACAGCACCACGACGCTGCTCGCCGACAACACGACGGCCTATGTGTTCAACAAGCAGGACCTCACCGATCCCACCGTCTACTTCACGATGGCCGTCAGCGAAAACCAGGATTCGGACAAGGATCCCAAGAGTTTCAACTACAATCAGGTCTACCGCGTCAAGGCGGACGCGACGTCGGCTCCCTACGAATACAAGTGGGATATGGACTACATCGAAGAGGAACTCGGCGGCGAAATGCCGTATACCAACCTCGGCGAGATCGTCCTCGACGGTATCTCGAGCAATGACGACAAGACGCAGTTCAACCATTCCGAGACCAAGCCCGCAGACCTGCAGGGGCACACCTATACCCTCCGCAGCTACGAAAACGGCGGCCTCTATTATACGGACAAGCCTGCAAAGGCGGCGGACAGCTCCGTCGGTTCCAATGACAACGGCAGGCTGCTCTACCTCGACGCGTCCAAGGTCGGCGCGGGCTGGGATCCCGTCAAGGTCAATGCCGAGATCGGCACGACGGTCGACCTCGTCGCAAACGCCGTCAACCTTGCAGACACGGCGACGACGAGCGCCCTCTTCTATCGCGGCGGCAAGAACGGCGAAGGGCACCACTATCTGTACGTCAAGAACAACTCGATCTGCCGTGCAGACGTCGACGCGGAAGGCAAGCACATCTCCGAGGATCTTCAGATCGCCAAGGCCGTGAGCGGCGCAACGCTCATCTCCGTCGATCTCTCCGATCCCGATTACGACTACGTCTGGTTCTCCCGCTCCAACGGTTCGGGCCGCTCCATCGAGCGTGCCGTCATCAACGGCGAAGAGAAGAACTATAAGGAGCTCGAATTCGAGGGGCTCGACAATGCCCCCTACAAGCCCGCAAAGGTGCTCAACGTCGAGCATGCGGACAGCTGGTACCAGTTCGAACTCATCGGGACGGACCTCTTCTTTGCAGACGCGGACAGCGACGTCGCGTCCAAATCCTTCAACTATGTCTCCACCGTCTCCCTTGCCAATGCGGACGGCAAGCTCATGAACAACGTCGAACTTGCGGCCTTCACGGCAAAATATGATTCCGTCATGAGCACGGACGCGAAGGTCGGGCTGCTTGCCAAACTCTCCGCGAACAGCAATTCCAAGCTCTCCACCGCGCTCAGGTACTACTTCATGACGGGTGAGGCGGAGCAGTTCGGCGACAACATCGATTTCGCCGTCGACAACGGCAAGAGCGAGACCTACCTCTACACCGAGGCCGAGCAGGACGCCTTCTACGCCTTCTGCAACGGCGAGGGCTATGAGGACCCCAACGGCGAGACGCTCTTCAAGGCAGAGGACTATAAGGAAGGCGGCGAGAGCTACCGCACCTATTCCTACTTTGTGACGCAGCTCGGCGAAATGATCGAAGAGGACGTCACGGCCAAGGCGGACTACTGGGTGACCGCGCTCGCGAACTACACCCTTCCCGCCGCAGAGGAGACGGATGAGGGCCTTCCCGCGTGGGCATGGGCGCTCATCGGCATCGGCATCGGCGTCGTCGTGATCGGCTGTGCCGCGCTCGTCACGGTGTTCGTTCTCAAGAAGAAGA
>CANREC010000133.1 GCA_947629535.1 uncultured Clostridia bacterium
GGGTGAAGGCTCTTCCCCCTCGCCCACCCCGCCCCCGCTCATCCTGAGGGAGCGTAGCGACCGAAGGATCCCCTCAAACGAAGTCAAATAAAAAAAGGAGAAATATATGAAACACAAACTTTTGACGGTCCTTTTGACCCTCATCGCTGTCCTCAGCCTCTGTTTCGCCGTTTCAGCTTGCAATGACGGAAACGGCAATTCGTCCCATGTACATAGCTTTACAGACTATGTCTATAATGACGACGCCACATGTCTCTTCGACGGAACCGAGACAGCAACCTGTTCCTGCGGTGAAACCGACACGCGTTCAAAGGGAGGCACAGCCCTTGGGCATATATTTGAAACTTACATTCCTAACGGCAACGCCACATGTACTAAAAATGAAACGGAGACTGCACAATGTGTCCACTGCACAATGACAGACAGACGCGAGATTATGAATTCCGCTCTCGGGCATTCTATGCAGACCGTAGATGCGAAAGCCCCCACCTGTACCGAGATCGGTTGGGATGAATATCAAGAATGCTCCCGTTGTCATCTAAAAGAAAATTATACGCAAAAACCAGCTCTCGGGCACGAATTTGAGACCTACATCCCCAACAGTGACGCGACCTGTACAGAGAACGGTACCGAAACAGCCACATGTATCCGTTGTGACGAAGAGGACACTCGTGAGCAACAAAACTCCGCTCTCGGGCACGATATGCAACCTGTAGCAGCACAAGAGCCTACTTGTACGGAAGAGGGTTGGGAGGAATATGAAAAGTGTTCCCGTTGCGAAGAAACAAAAGGATATACGGCTGTCCCGCCCAGACATACGATCGTAGAGACCTTTACACCAAAACAATGTAACGGGAAGAAGGCGATTGTTCATCGTAGCTGTTCTAAATGTGAATTTGAAGAGGACGAGACGATTGAGGATATTTCACTGAAGGCACGGCTGACAAGAATGTCCGGCGCTTCGATAAACGGTTACGGGAATTTCGAAAACACATACACTATTTATGCGGAAGGTGGATACGGAGCATTTCAATACAAATATGAGTTCTATCAAGGTGCAGCCAACGGTTCTCCGACCAGAGTGCACGATTATTCGGAATACAATGCATTTATATTAGGTTGGAGCGGGTATGATGCAAGCGCTGGCTGGACTTTGAAAGTATTTTGCAAGGACAAGGCAGGCAACATGACATCTGCCGTGTTCAGTCTGAGAGTGGATTCATTCACATTTGAAGGGTTTGACGGCAACGGAGGAACGGCTGTTCGCGCTGATTTAACATGCCTCGAACAGACGGTGGACAAGGGGACGCACAGCTATCAAAGTGTCAAAACCGACCCCACCTGCACGGAAAAAGGATATACGACATATACCTGTGCCGATTGCGGAGATAACTATGTAGACGATTATACCGACCCCCTCGGGCATGATTGGGACGACGGACAAATTACACAGCCCGCGACCTGCACCGCTGTTGGCGTAAAGACGTTTACATGCAATCGAGATCACGACCACCACAAGACGGAAGAGGTCAAAATTGACCCCTCAGCGCATGAGTTTGGAGATTGGATTCCACAAATTAACGCGGAGTGTGAAAAAGAAGGCACACTCGGACATTTTCAGTGCGCATATTGCCATGAAAATTTCGATGATAAACACGAACACCTCGACAGCCTGAAAATCGAGCCCCTCGGGCATGAATATCAAAACGACGTTTGCATCCGTTGTGCTCAACATACGGGTTTGTTGTATGTGCAATCGGGAGACCACTATGTGTTGATCGGCCTTGGCACCTGCACCGAGAAGAAGATCGTGATCGCGGAGGAATATGAGGGGCTGCCCGTCACGGAGATCGGCAACGGGGCGTTCAGAAATCAAGATAGCATTCTTTCCGTACAGATCCCATACGGGATAACGAAGATTGGGGAATATGCTTTTTATGATTGCGACGGACTGACGGAGATCACAATTCCCGACAGTGTGACGGAAATAGGTGATGATGTATTTGCTCTCTGTAGCACGCTTAAAAGTATCATGATTCCCGCAAGCGTCGAATCGATCGGTAATCGTGCTTTTATGTACAGCAATTTAAAAGAAGTGATCTTTGCACCGGAAAGCCAGTTGAAGAGCATCGGAAGTAGTGCATTTTTCGATTGCAATCTTACCGCGTTTACCGTTCCGAAAGGGGTAATTTCAATCGGGTCTGATGCGTTTGAAGGTTGTGACAATCTTGTTTCAGTCACATTTGAGGAGCCGAGCGGCTGGAAACTCAGCAATTCCCAAGCGTTGGACGCAACACAGCTGCAGACCCCTGCCATTGCCGCGGCATTTCTCTCAAAAACATACTGTGATTTGACCTGGACGAGGGAAACAAAGCAACAGAGCGCATAAAGCGTATGAAGCATGAGCGCCCGCGGACGAAAGTCCGCGGGCGCTGTTGCGTGTGGTGAGGGCTTATGCCCCTCTCCCGAGGAGAGGGGGTAGGGGGTGGTGGGCAACGACTGCTCATTCTGAGCGTAGCGAAGAATCCCATTAAACGGGCGGAGACGCATGATTTGAAGGCTTCACCCCTCAGGGGGGGAGCTGTCGCGCCGTCCTTGC
>CANREC010000134.1 GCA_947629535.1 uncultured Clostridia bacterium
CACCATGACGTGATTTAGAATGCCCCTCATCCGTCTGCCTTTCGGCAGACACCTTCCCCCCACAGGGTGAAGGCTTGTGACTTCGTTTGAGGGGCAACCCTCTCCCCTACCCCTCCCCCTTCAACGGGGGAGGGCGAGATAAGCCCTCAGGATGAGCGGGCGGGGTAATTGGGAGTTCGAAAAAATTTTTCAAAACGTCTTGAATTTTTCCGCAGAGTTTGTTATAATATGGGTTACCTCTATTAAAATGATCTCATAATATAGTAAATATATCATGTTGGATGAATTCTACAGACATCTCTCCGCCACGTCGGACGTGCCCGCCGTCATCATCGCCGTCGCGATCATGCTCCTTGCGGGGTTCCTCGGGACGAGGATCACAAAACTTCTGAAACTGCCCAATGTGACGGCCTATATCCTCGTTGGCATCCTGTTGGGTCCGTTTTGTCTCGACCTCGTGCCCGATTTTGTCGTCGAGGGGATGGATTTCATTTCGGATATCGCGCTCGCGTTCATCGCCTTCAGCGTCGGCGAATATTTCCGTTTCTCCACGCTCAAAAAGAACGGCGGGAAGGTCGTCGTCATCACGCTGAGCGAGGCGCTGATGGCGTCCGTGCTCGTCTTTGTGCTCTGTTTCTTTATTCTGAAACTGGGAATGGCCTTCTCCATCATTTTGGCGGCGCTTGCGTCGGCGACGGCGCCCGCGTCGACGCTCATGACCATCCGCCAGACCAAGGCGCACGGCGACTTTGTGGATACGCTCTTCTCAGTCGTGGCGCTCGATGACCTCGTGGGGCTGCTCGCGTACAGCGTGGCCGTCTCGGTGGCGCTTGCCTCGCTCGGGGACGCGTTCTCGGCGGGCGACGTCCTTCTCCCCATCGCATGGAACGTGATGATGATCGGCGTCGGCATCGCATTCGGGTTTATCCTCAAGTTCTTGATGGCGAAACGCTCGACGGACAACCGCCTCATCGTCTCCGTCGCCTTCCTCTTTGCGCTGTGCGGCATCGGGGCGGCAGTGGACGTCTCCCCTCTTCTCGGCTGTATGGCGATGGGGACGGTCTACATCAACATCTCGGGCGATGACAAGCTCTTCAAACAGCTCAACTACTTCTCGCCCCCCATTCTTCTGCTCTTCTTTGTGAAGTCGGGCATCGGGTTCCGTCTGGACGCCCTCGTCTCGACGGAGATCTCTCTCGGCGGGGTCCCCCTTCTCCTCATCGGCGCGCTGTACTTCCTTGTCAGGCTCGTCGGCAAGTACATAGGCGCATTCCTCGGCTGTGCCGTGACGAAGAAGGACAAACGGGTCAGAAACTATCTCGGCATGGCGCTTGCCCCGCAGGCGGGCGTCGCCATCGGTCTTGCGGCGCTCGGCGCGAGGGTGCTCGGCGGCGAGACGGGCGACATGCTCGAGACGATCGTCCTCTCCTCGAGCATCCTCTACGAACTCATCGGACCTGCGCTCGCAAAGCTCTCGCTGTATCTGTCCCATTCCTACGGCGAGGCGGCAGAAACAGAGGGTGCGGGCGGCGCGGCGGGCCCTATTCCCCGCCCCACGCGGGAAGAGGAAGTGGCCTCGCTCAAGGAACGGCTGCAGGCCATTCAAAAGGAAATTTCTGTAAAGGAATATGCACGATCGCCTGAGGAGGAGGCCTTCCTCGAGGCAACAGAGCCGCCCGAGGAAGAGAGCTCGGCGGGCGAAGAATACAACCGAAGAAAATTCATCAATAAGAGGTAAGGAAAATGCCTACGGATTATATTGCAAAGTGGCTCGGCGCATGGTCAAGCGAAGTCAATCTCGGCTCGACGGCGCTCAAGACGGGGATCGTCATTCTCATGGCGGTCATTTTGGGCTGTGAACGCGCGAGGAACCGCCACGCCGCGGGCCTGAGGACCTTCATCGTCCTCTCCATCGGCTCGATGTTCGCGGGGATCGCCGATATTTACTTCATTCGGGATCTCCATGTCGGTTTCTCGTTCATGTCGGCGGCCGTGTTCATCGGGATCTCCATTATCACGGCGAATACGATCGTCTATTCTTCCAAAAACCAGATCATGGGGCTGACGACTTCCATCAGCGTGTGGACGATGTCCATCATCTCGGCGGTGCTCGGATTCGGGCTGTATACGGCCGCCCTCATCGGCTTTGCGGCGCTCATGATCGGCCTTTTGGCCTTCTCGAAACTCGAGACGTACATCAAGAACAAGTCCGACCACTTCGAGATCCATCTCGAGCTCAAATCGCGCAGCAGTTTACAGGAATTTATCTCGGCGGCGCGGAAATTCGGGCTCAAGATCGACAATCTCGAGGTCAATCCCGCCTATGCGAACTCGGGGCTGAGTGTGTACACGGTGCGCTTTACCGTTGCCGAGAAGGCGCTCCGCAAGCAGACCCACAGCGACATCATCGAGGCCCTCTCCGTCCTCGACTGCGTGTATCATATTGAGAAAATCGGGTGAAAGTTTCGATGAATTCTTTTCAAGGACGGGTGATCAAAGGCTTCACCCCTCAGGGGGGGAGCTGTCGCGCCGTCCTTGCGCGACTGAGGAGGGGTGCTCACAATTGGAATGCCC
>CANREC010000135.1 GCA_947629535.1 uncultured Clostridia bacterium
ATTGGGCAGCTCAATCACTCCCTCTACAACGGGGGAGGGCGATTTGGCGGCTCGATCGCTCCCCCTTCAACGAGGGAGGGCGATTGGGCAGCTCAATCACTCCCTCTACAACGGGGGAGGGCGATTTGGCGGCTCGATCGCTCCCCCTTCAACGGGGGAGGGCGATTTGGCGGCTCGATCGCTCCCTCTACAACGGGGGAGGGCGATTTAGGGGCTCAGAATGAGCGAAATGCAGCGGGGCTGAACTTATGCGTCGAGCGCGCACGGCGGAACGCCGTGCGCGCGTTTTTTAATGAAAAAACAGCTCTGTGATGTCGGAGAAAGGGATGCGAACGGCGTCGGAAAACTCGAGAATTTCGCCTATAACATCGATTTTTTTCAGCGTTCCCGTCTTGACGAGATATTCCCCGCCCGCCTTCTTCTTGTCGGGGCGGAAGTAGGTGACGGAGATATTTTGCCCCGCCCGCAAGGCCGATAGCGCGGCGCCGAGCTCGACCTTCCGCTCTTCGGAAAGTTCGGTCTCTTCCTCGGTGTAGCGGGCCGTCTCGGCGATCTCCTCATCGAATCCCTTGAGCGCCGCAAAGGCAGAAAACTGCGCCGCACGCTGTGCATTGCTCATATGGGGTCTGTTTTTCGATCGGTGATGCGGAAGAGAGATGATGTCGTCGTATTTTCCGTCGCTCATTTTTTGTGCCCTCCGATCTGTCCGTTGCGCTCCCGCGTCGTGGCGCCCTCTTCGAGGTCCATTCCCTTGAGAAGGGCGTTTTTGCCGAATTTGTTCTGCACGGAGATGGCGGCCTCCTGCATCTTGCGCTCCTTCTCGAGCGCCTTCTTCCGCTCCTCTTGCCGCTCGGCCTCGGCCGAATAGTCGGTGAAGAGGTCCAGCTGCTGCGGTTTTTCCTCTGGAACGCCGTCATCGGGCAGGACGTCGTTGGCGACGACGGACATCCTGCGGACAAGCAGATCTTTGTCGACGATGCGGTCGTAGAGCCGCGTGACCGCCGCCATGATCTCCTTGGTCGAGGACGTGTAGCCGCCCAAATTTTCCGTGCCCGTTGCGGGCTTAGGAACGCGGCGGCCGTAGTGGTCTGCGACGATCTCGCCGACGTATTTTTTTCCGTCCTTGAGATTTTCGACGTCATAGCCGACATAGAGCCCCATCTGCCGCGTCTTGAGCCGCTTGGAGACGAGGTCGAGGACCAAGAGGTCTGTCATCTCCTTGACGATGAGCTTGCCCTTCTCTGCCGTATAGGCGCATGAGAGCACCTGTCCCGTGCTCAGGCTGTTCATGGCGGGGCGGTAGGCCTTGATGTCCTTGATGGTACAGGGCTCCCAGCCCCATGCGTGATCGATGAGTAGTTCGGCATTGACACCGAACAATTTGTACAATAAGTCCTCGTTTTCGAGACTGCAGCGGGCGACGTCCCCCATCGTGAGAAGGCCGTGCGCCTCAAGCCTCTTGGCATATCCCCTGCCGACCCGCCAGAAATCGGTGAGCGGACGGTGTTCCCACAAAAGGCGGCGATAACTTGCCTCGTCGAGCTCTGCGATGCGCACGCCGTCGGCGTCTGCGGGGGCGTGTTTGGCGACGATATCCATGGCGACCTTGGCGAGATACAGGTTGGTCCCGATGCCCGCTGTGGCCGTGATCCCCGTCTGTTTCAAAACGTCGCGGATCATCTTGACGGCGAGCTCGTGGGCGGAGAGCCGATAGAGCCCCAAATATCCCGTCACGTCGAGAAAGACTTCATCGATGGAATAGACGTGAATGTCCTCGGGCGCGACGTACTGCTGATAGATGTTGAAGATCGAGGCGCTGACCTTTTCGTAGAGCGCCATCTGCGGCGGGGCGACGATGTAGTCGGCCTCGAGAAAGGGATCGGCGAAAAGCTCGCTCTTGGAAGAGGACTTCCCCGTGAGCGTGCGGAGAGGAGAGCGCTGCCTGCGTTCCCGATTGACCTCTTTCATGCGCGTGACGACCTCGAAGAGCCGCGCCCGCCCGGGGATCCCGTACTCCTTCAGAGAGGGAGAAATGGCGAGGCAGATGGTCTTTTCCGTCCGTGAGCTGTCGGCGACGACCAGATGGGTATCCAAGGGGTCGAGCCCCCGCGCGGCACATTCCACGGAGGCGTAAAAGGATTTTAAGTCGATCGCGATGTATGTTCTCTCCATCTTGCCCCCTTTTTTACAGTATACCACATTTTTTGTGTTTTGTAAAGGTGAGAATGGAGAAGGAGCGGGCCCTGTGCTCATTCTGAGGCGTCCGCTGTCATCCCGAGCTTGTCGAGGGATCTTCGCCGCATTGTCATCCCGAGCTTGTCGAGGGATCTCCACCGCATTGTCATCCCGCGCGTGTCGAGGGATCTTCACCGCATTGTCATCCCGCGCGTGTCGAGGGATCTCCACCGCATTGTCATCCCGAGCTTGTCGAGGGATCTTCACCGCATTGTCATCCCGAGCGTGTCGAGGGATCTCCACCGCATTGTCATCCCGCGCGTGTCGAGGGATCTCCACCGCAATAGAGATTTCTCGACTGCGCCTTCGGCTCCGCTCGAAATGACATAGACCTAC
>CANREC010000136.1 GCA_947629535.1 uncultured Clostridia bacterium
GCTCCAAGCGCGGCACGAGCGGGCAAGGCCCGCGAAGTACTGCGGGTCTCTACCCGCATGAGACAGGTGGCACGGCGCAGCCGTGACGGATGAGGGGCATTCCATTGAGAGCACCCCCCTCCTCAGTCGCGCACGGACGATCACGTTTCATTCTCCTTGAGGCCGAACGGGTGCTTGTCGTACACGCTCGTCAGCGTCAAAGCGTCGACTTCCTTCGCCCCCGCACGCTTTAGGACCGAGGCGAGCTCGCTCGCCGTGGAGCCCGTCGTCAGCGTGTCGTCGATGATGAGAAGTTTCTTGTTTCTGACCCCTTTGCGGTCAAACACATGAAAACATCCTTCCAGATTTTTCTCCCGCTCCGTACGGCCGAGCTCCTTCTGCTCCCCCGTATCGCGGGTCTTTTTTACGGCGTCGAGCAGGGGGATCCCGCTGCGGCGGGAAAGTTCCTCTGCAATGAGGCGGGACTGGTTATAGCCCCGCTTTTTGTATGCCCGTTCGGTCATGGGGACAAAGACGAGCGCGTCCGCGCCGAATTCATCGAGCAGGGGCGCCATGAGCTCCGCCGCCGTACGGTAGAAATATTTCTGCCGCTTGGCGCGGTAGACGATGCGTGCCGCCTCGCCCTCGTGGAGAAGGGGCGAACGGGCCTTGTCGACGACGAGGCGCTTTTTCTTGCACTCGAGACAGACGCCGGGCTCCCCCACCTTGCGGCCGCAGAGCGGACAGATGTTCTTGTCGTTCCACGGTAGTCCCTTGCGGCACTGCGCACAGACGCGCTCCCCGCCGAACACCTCTCTCCCGCAGAGGTCGCAGGTGAAATTGTGGGCGTCATCGTATTTCCGCACCGCCTCGGAGATCTTCTGAAAAATGTTCATGACGCAAGATAGAGCTTGCGGCCCGATTCATCTTCGAGGCCGAGAAGATAGTCCGCCGAAACTTCGAAGAGACGGCAGAGCGCAATGACGCCCTCTGTGCCGAGGTCGTGCTGTTCGAGCTCGAACCTGCTCACGGTGCGCTGGGTCACGTTGAGCGCCTTCGCGAGCTCCGCCTGCGACATGCCCCGCTCCTCGCGGAGCTCCTTGATCCGTTTTCCGTACATATTTTAAGATTAAACCAAATCGGTCTGAAAAAGTTCTGTTAAACCGATTCGGCCTAAAAAAGAATGTTCTCTTGATTGAAGTCCGCCCGTTTCATGAGATTCTTCGGCTACGCCTCAGAATGAGCACATCCACCCGCTCATCCTGAGGGTCTTTAGGCCCGAAGGATCCCATCAAACGAAGTCCGTCCGTTTCATGAGTTCTTTCCCCTTCGACTGCGCTCAGGGGCAGAATGAGCGCGGGCTGTTCATGCAGAGCGCAGCGAAGCATCCCGGCAAACGGGCGGAGCCTTATGTGCTCCGTAGGTTCAAACTGCGCAAGGAGCAGAAAAAACGGAGCTTATCGCTCCGTTTTGGTGGTTTCATGTCTTGAAGATCTATCAAAAGTCGTCGTCCTCGTCGTCATCATCGTCCTCGTCGTCGGAGAGGGAATAGATCTCATCGCCCGTGACGTAGTCGAGGTCCTCGTCGTCATCGTTCTGGTACTCCTCTTCCTCTTCTTCCTCTTCGTCCTTGTCCGATTCGTCGAGATCGGCGTTGAAGGCCTCGTCGAGCTTGCCCATCTCCTCGTCCAGATCGTCGGTGTCGTCGTCAAGGTACTCGCGCCACTCGTCGTCCGCCTCGAGGTCGGGCTCCTCGGTCTCGTATTCGGCCTTTTTCTTGCACTCGTCGCACATCTTCTCGCCGACGCGCATCATATTTTCCCCGCAGACGGGACAGATCTCGGTGGGGATCTCCTCATCCTCTGCCTCTTCGACGTCGCTGACGATGCCCTTCATCTCCCGAAGGCAGACGTCGCAGTACTCCTGTTTTTCGGCGTCGATGTAATTCAGTTCGCAACGGGGACATTTCATATAATGCACCATAACTCATCCTCCCGCGGGAAGATCCCGCTCCGCTCTTTCAAGCTAATAAATTATATTAGGAATTATTTTTTTTGTAAACCGTTTTGCGGGGCATTTTGAAAAGTTTTTGCGAAAAATGAAAACATTTTTTTGAATTTTCTCCGCTTCGCCCCAAAGGCCGCAAAAAAGCCTCCGCATTGCTGCGGAGGCGTCCGTTATTTTTGTTATTCTTGCGGTTTATCCTCTTCGGAAGGAGCGCTCTCTTCGGGAGCCTCGCTCTCCCCGGAAGTTTCTTCGGGAGCCTCGGTCTCTTCGGAAACCTCGGCCTCTTCGACGTCCCCGCTCTCTTCGGGAACTTCCGCGGGCTCCTCGTAGGGATCCTCTTCGGTTTCCTCGGGCGCATAGACGTCCACGTCGCGGTCGTCCGTCGTATCGACGGCCATCTTCTCCTCTGCGGGTGCTTCCGTGTTCTTCTTCTTGAGAACGAACACCGTGACGAGCGCGGCACAGCCGATCACGACGACGCCGATGCCGATACCGATGAGCGCCCATGCCCACGCGGGAAGGCCCTCATCCGTCTCCTCTGCGGCGGGAAGGGTGTAGTTCGCGAGCG
>CANREC010000137.1 GCA_947629535.1 uncultured Clostridia bacterium
CATGAGCCCCGCAATGTCGAGCGGGAACACCTCTTCCCCCTCTTCCGACACGAGCGCCATGCCGCCGCCCGCCTCTTTCAACAGTCTGACAACTTTGGCCATCGCCGTATCGTCATCCCCCATCACGATGAGGTTGTGGCTGTCGTGCGCGACGGTGATGCCGATCGCTCCCCCCTTCAGGCCGAATCCCTCGGCGAGGCCGAGGCCCATCCGTCCGCTTGCAAAGTGGCGCTCCACGACGGCGAGCTTGAGATATTCCGTGCCCTTGACGTCGATCTCCCCCGCCTTGAAGGACGCGAACTTCTCCTCGGTGTACAGGCTCTCGGGGGTCATGCCGATGACGCGGACCTTTCCCCCCTTGGTGACGAGCTTAAGATCGTCGGGCGTGACGTCCTTGACGTGCACCGTCCCCTTGACCGCAGGGGGAAGATAGCGGCCTTCCCCGAAGAGCGCTTTCCCGTCCTCGGCGACGAGCACGCCCCTCTTCCAGACGGCCGAGACCTCAAAGTCCTCGAGGTCGTTTACGAGCACCATGTCCGCAAAGTAATTCGGAGCGATCGCGCCGACGTTCTCGACATGGTAGCACTCCGCGACGTTGATCGTGGACATGGGTATGGCAAATTTTACGGGAAGGCCCGCCTTGACGAGACGGGCAAGGGCGGCGTTGATGTGCCCCTTTTCGAGGTCCTCGGCGTGCTTGTCGTCCGAGCAGACGAGGAAGCGGCGGAAGTTCATCTCCGTGACCGCCTTCACGCCCTCGGCGATGCTGTTCGTCGAGGAACCGATGCGCACTTGCGCATACATGCCCTTTTCGACCTTTTCCGTGAACTCCGCGGCGGTGAGACACTCGTGGTCGGTCTTGATGCCCGCGCAGAGATAGGCGTCGAGGGCCTTCCCCGCCAGTGCGGGCGCGTGGCCGTCGACGATCTTGTGACGCCCGTGCGCGGCGCCGATCTTCCGCAGAACGTCCTCGTCTGCCCCGATGACGGCGGGGAAATTCATCATCTCGCCGAGACCGTAAAAGAGGTCCCGCCCAAGCGCCTCTTCGGTCTCCTTCCCGTTGAGCACGGCGCCGCTCGTCTCAAAGGGGGTCGCGGGCACGCAGGAGGGAAACTGCAAGATGACGCCGAGGGGATCCACTCCGCCGACAGAAAGACGGCGGAAGGCTTCGGCAATGTACTCGGCGCCCGCGACGCCGCAGACGTTGACGATCTCATGCGGGTCGGCGACGATCGTCCCCGTTCCGTGCCGCACGGCAAGAGAGGCAAAGGCCTCGGGGGAGAGAAGGCTGCTCTCGACGTGGATGTGGGCGTCGAAAAAGCTCGGCAGGAGATATTTTCCGCCGCCGTCGTACACGCTCTTCCCCTCGCGATCGCCGAAACCGACGATCTTCCCGTCCGCAATGCCGACGGAGCCCTCTTTTATCTCCCCCGTGAACACGTTGAACACCTTGACGTTTTTGATGACGAGGTCGCATGTTTCGCGCCCCATGGCGCAATCGATGAGATGTTTCATGCTGTTCTCCTATTCCTTGGCGCGGATGATCTCGCGCGGCTTGATGTGATGTAAGACGAGAAGGGGGACGACTGTACAGAGGGCGGTCAGCCCGACCACGGCACAGGCGTCATAGAGGACGGTCGTCCACGAGAAGGCGACGAACCGAATGCGCCGCATGGCGACGTTCTTGGTGATCGCGGCGAATCCCTCGGCGAGGACGGAATTGCCGATGTCCGCCCCGAACCACAGCCCGAACGCCGAGATGAGGCAGACGGCGAGGCTCACGAGGAGCATCTGCACGATAAAGAGCCAGACGAGATCCTGCGTCTTTCCCCCCATCGCACGCACGACGCCGATCTCGAACATGCACTTCCTCACGCTGCCCGCCGCAAAGTTCGCGAGCGTGATCGCCGCGAGGACGAACATCACCCAGATGATGATGTCGAAGAAATCGATGAACACGCCCGCCGCGCGGGAGACCGTATACATCGCCGAGATGAAGGGGGACTGCACGGCAAAGCCGAGCTCTGCGCCCGTTTCATACGCCCGCATCGCGCCCTCCATGTCGTCGAAATACAGCGCATACGCATAGACGGACGGGGCGAGAAGTTCACGGAAAACTTCGGGCGAGAACAGATAGCTCACATTCTTCTCATCGCCGTAGACGCTCTTGATGGTAAATTCCCGCTCAATGGTGTAATGGTCTGCATAGATGTCGCCGAGTTTGAGCTTGATCTTCTTCCCCACGGCGGCGGCAAAATCGACCTCATCGTCGGGGCCTGCGCCGATCGCCTCGAGATAGGCCGCCTGTTTCATCGAGACCTCGTCGGGGGCAAGCGTCTTGTCGGGGTTGGCATAACGGGTCGTCAGCGAATTGACCGCGCCGTCGATCTCGGCCGTCCCCTCTCCGTAGTACGCATAGGTACGCGCCGTATCCGCGCTGTATACGTCCATGAAGTCGGGGTTGAAGGTATAGGCGAGGTTGAGCCCTTCGTTGAGAACCTCATAGAACTGCACGGAGAGCTCCTCGTC
>CANREC010000138.1 GCA_947629535.1 uncultured Clostridia bacterium
CCCCCCGACGGGGTGAAGGCGTCAGGTGTGGGCAAGGGGGACTCCTCGCCTCCCCTACAGGTGCTCCGCGCGTTTGCCGGGATCCTTCGACTGCGCTCAGGATGACGGGATTAGAAAAGCCTTCCCCGCGGGGCGGGGAAGGCTTCAACCCCCACCTGACGCGGCGAGGCCGCGCCACCCGCCCCCTTCAAAGGGGGCAGGTTTTGCTGCGGTGAGGTTTTAGTAGGTGCGCTTGGGGGGAAGGACGGATGTGGAGACCATTTCGGCGAGCGCGGCGATGTCGGCGGGAATCGCGTCGTCCGCCTTTGTGCCGTCGGGCCAAGTGATCCCTTTCCCTTTTAACGAATTTACAAGGTCTTTGATATGGTCGGGCTCGATTCCTATGGGATTTGTTTCGCTCCTTTGCACGAGCGACATATCACGATAGACCTGCTGCATGTGCCACATCATATGCTCAACATTCTTTTCGAGCTTATTCGTAGCTGTGTCAATCGTCTTATACTCGCAGAGAAGACGGATATAACGTTCGTTGGTGAAGAGATCCTTTATATCCCTGCCCTGGAGATCTGCATGACCGCCGTCGGTAGTATTTGGTGTATCGTATGTCAAAACTTCTACGGAAAGCATCCCGCCCCAAAAACTAATCTGCAAACCTTGCAATTGGAAGTGATTT
This sequence comes from uncultured Clostridia bacterium, assembly GCA_947629535.1. GTDB lineage: Bacteria > Bacillota > Clostridia > Christensenellales > Borkfalkiaceae > Gallimonas. The sequence goes on from CANREC010000138.1 coordinate 674, forward strand.
GACGTTGGCGATGTTACATATGTTTCAGATGCTTCATCCCAATATTGCGGTGCACCGTAAGTGGCAAAAGGACTTACCACCATGCCCATATTGACGTAGTATCGATAATTCTCTGTGCCTATGCTACCGTTGCTTCCGAACCATTCAATCATGTCTGCCCCCGCAGTCATTAGGCCGGGCGCATCTTCTATTCCTGCTTCTGTGAAGTATGTGTTGTATTGGAAAGCACCCTGGTTGATTGCCCCAAACGCATCCTGTAGGCTCTTGGCATTATAATAGCTTAAAACATCAAAAGAGCCTTTGAAATACATTTTAGCAGAACTACTGGTTCCTTCAAGAGAAACTACGCGCAAGCATTCTGCGACAACCGTGTTCTCAAAATATATATTCTTTGCACCACCTCCGTAAATTTGCAACGCACAGTTTGCGGCATATCGCAGAACGGAATTTTTAACATAGGTATTGGTAAAGCTATCCGTACCAATCTTGCTATAGCATTCAACTGTTGAATAATATATTCCTCCAACATGGAACAAAATTCTATCGGATATACAAGTAATCGACTCCGATTCCGTTGTCCCCTTCATGGTCACATTGTAGAGTTTCCCAAAATCAATGCCATATCCCGTGTTTTCCTTGCCGTTGTTCAGCATACCGCCCGAAGATGAGGTGGACTTTGTATTGATCGCGTCATTTACCGTTTTCAGGTTGATTTGATAGCCGTTTCCGTAGATGAGTGTTTTCTCGTACGGCGCCTTTTCGCTGCCCCAAGTGTCAGACGTAAAGCTCTCTTCCGTCTCGTCATCTAAGAACAAATCGTTATCTTCCGCCTGATTCTTCTTTTCCGTGTTTTCGGTTCCATCCAATTCGCCGGGGCCGTACAGGCTATTTTGCAGAACAATCTTTTTGTGATCGCTTAAATATCCCGTTGCATCAAAGATGTTGAAGAGGTCGGAGCCCTCGAGGACGTTGAAGTTGAAGTGACGGCTGACGCCGCCGACCGCGCCGTCCGTCGCCTCGACGGAGAGGTAGGTGAATGCGCCGGCGGAAGGCTCGAAGTCTCTGCCGCTCTGATCGTAGTTGTTCTCATGCGTTTCGGCGGGTTCCCAACCCTCTTCCTCTGCAAAGTTGCCGAAATAGTCGTTCTGAATGTCCGTCTCGGAGAGGCCCGTGAAGCCGCCGAAGTAGATGCGGACGTAGCCTTCTTCGGAGAACGGGTCGACCCAGGTGACGTGGGGCTGGCCTTCTACATACTTGCCGTTTTCGCCGACGACAGTCGTCTCGCCCTGCTTGAGAACGTATTTGCCGCTCCCCGTTTCCGTCTCCGCGATCGTGTACTGTTTTCCGTCATAGGTGACGGTATGACCGACCTGCGAGGCAATAGACGTCTCCGTATTCGTCTTGTCGTTATGGGCGACGAGGTTCCAAGAGAGCCAAGAGACATTCTCAAGCGCGGTCAGGGGCTCAAGTTTTGCATAGGCTGCGACGGGCATTTTGAAGTAGTCGACGTCGGCGGTGCTGTTGTCTCCGGTCCGATAAGTGCTCTGCTTTGCGAAGACGCGGACCTGCTGATAGCCTTTGTAGACGTCGCCGCCGTTGGCCTTGTTCTCCATATCGAAGCCTGTGAATTCGATGCGTTCGAGGTCGAAGTGGGAGAAGGTAACGATGAGCATTTCTTTGCCGTTCGGCTTGATGTCGACATCCGTTTTATATTGGCCGCTGAACGTGCCCGAAATGACGGCTTGGTTGCTGCTCGGCGTGTATCCCACGCTCCAACCCGATTCGGGCGTGACTTTAAAGATGTTCCCGAATGTTTCCGCCGTGCCGAATCCGCCGAGAAGGTC